>NZ_JAMBDU010000008.1:0-120801 GCF_025143875.1 Microbacterium meiriae
CGGACGCGCGACCACCGGGACAGGGGTCACCGCGATCCGGACGCGGTCGCCGAACGACGGGTGCACGGTGGGTGCGTGCTGCACGCGGACGAGCTCGCCCGACTCGGTGCGCACGAGGGTTCTCCGCATGCTGCCGAGGAACGTGCTCTCCTCCACGAGGGCATCTGTGGCGGCATCCTCCGCGGAGGTGAAGCGCACGTTCTCCGGGCGGAGGTACACGTCGACGGGGCCATCGGCGGGGGTCTGCAAGGGAAGACGCTGCCCCCACACGACGACGTGATCGCCCTCGGCGACCCCGGACACGACGCTGGAGAGGCCCACGAACGCGGCGACCTCGGCGCTCGCGGGGGTGGTGTACAGCTCCTCCGGGGAGCCGATCTGCTCGATGCGACCCGCGTTCATGACCGCGATCCGGTCGGACACCGCGAGGGCCTCCTCCTGATCGTGCGTGACGAACACGGTCGTGATGCCGAGCCGCAGCTGAATGCGCCGGATCTCGTCACGGAGCTGCACGCGCACCTTCGCGTCGAGTGCCGACAGCGGCTCGTCGAGCAGCAGCACCCGAGGCTCCGTGACGAGGGCGCGAGCCAGGGCCACCCGCTGCTGCTGCCCGCCGGAGAGCTGATGCGGGAACCGGTCGGCCAGGTCGGCCAGACCCACGAGGGCGAGCGCGTCGAGGGCCCGTCGCGCCGCCTCACCCTTGCCGACACCCCGACGACGGAGCCCGAAGGCCGTGTTGTCGACGACGCGGAGGTGCGGGAACAGCGAGTACGACTGGAACACCATCCCGATGTCGCGCCGGTTGGTCGGCACACGCGAGACATCTCCGCCGCCGAGGAGGACGGTCCCCTCGTCGGCGCCCTCGAGTCCGGCGAGCACGCGGAGCAGGGTGGTCTTCCCGCAGCCGGACGGACCGAGCAGCGAGACGAACTCCCCGGGAGCGATGTCGAGGTCTACGCCGTGCAGCACCCTCGTGCCGCCGTAGCTCTTCACGATGCCCTGCAGCTCGACCCGCGTGCCCTCGCCGGCCTGGGCGAGCAGCAGGTTGTCCTTGGTGCGCGGGAGCGCGTGATCGAGGGTCATGAGCGGGCCTTTCGCGGACCGCGGGCGACGCGGCCGATGAGCAGGAGCAGGAGGAAGACGAACAGCAGGGCGAGCAGCGTGAAGATCGCGGGCGCGAACGGGTCCTGCTTCTGCACCACGACCATCGCCGTCTGGAAGACCTGCCGGTTGAGGAGGGACGCGATCGTGAACTCCCCGAGCACCACCGCGATGGAGATCAGCGCGGCGGCGAGCAGGCCCTGTCGGAGGTTCGGCGCGAGGACGCGGAGCACGACCGTCGGCCACCCCGCCCCGAGCGAGCGTGCTGCCTCGGACAGCGTGCGCAGATCGGCGGCATCGATGGACGCCTGGATCGAGCGGAACGCGAAGGGAAGGACTGTGACGCCGTAGGCGAAGGCGAGGGTCCAGGTGCCGGTGCCGAGGGTCCGCCCGATCTGCAGGTAGATCGGCGCGAGGCCCACCACGAGGACGATCGCGGGGATCGAGATCGGGAGGAGCGCGACGAACTCGAAGGCCGCCTTCAGTCTGGGGAAGCGCAGGTTCACGAGGATCATCGTGGGGGCCAGGAGGAACAGCACGATCGCCACTGTCACCACCGCGAGGATCAGCGAGTTGCCGAGCCCCGTCCAGATGGGCTTCAGGCTCGCCGACGCCGCGGGGTCGACGAGGGCGGCCCAGTGCGCGAAGGAGAGACCGTCCGTGCCGCGCAGCGTGAAGAGGAACGTCGACACGAGAGGCACAGCGAAGAACGCGCCGACCACGATGCCGATCACCGCACGGGTTGCGCGGGACGGGGCGAGGCCGTTCATGCCTGCCACCGCGCGGCGCGTCGCTGGATGACCGAGTACAGCGCCATCACGACGCCGACCACGACGATCATGCCGAGGGCGAGAGCGCCCGCGAGATTCTCCCGGCCGAGCAGCGTCTCGCTCGTGAGCGCCGTGCGGATCTGCAGCGGGACGATCTGCGAGCCCTGACTCGCGAGCGCCGCGGCCGTGGCGTAGGAGGAGAACGCGTTCGCGAAGAGCAGCAGCAGGCTCGCGAGGAACGACGGCGCCAGCACCGGGAGGCCGATCCGCAGCCAGAAGCTCGCCCTGCTGCCCCCGAGGGTGAGGTTCGCCTCGACCCACTGCGGCTTCAAGGCGGCGAGGGCGGGGAGGAAGGTGATGACCATGAGCGGCACCTGGAAGTAGATGTACGGGAGGATGAGGCCGGGCAGCTCGTACAGCCAGGTGCCCTCGGCGAAGATATCGATGCCGAACGTGTCGCGGAGGAAGACGGTGACCACGCCCTGGATGCCGATCATGGCGATGAAGGCGAAGGCGAGCATGACGCCGCCGAACTGCGCGAGGACCCCGGCGGCCGCGTCCACGGATCGCCGCACGACGCCGTCCGGGTTCATGCCGAGCAACGCATAGGAGACCAGGGCACCGACGGTGGCGCCGACCGCCGCGGTGAGCAGGGAGAGCCTCGCCGAGTTCGCGAAGGTCGTGAGCACGACGGGGTCGCCGAGGGCGGCGACGTTCGTCCAGGTGAAAGCGCCGTCGCCGTCGAAGAACCCGGAGCCGATCGCGAGCACGGTGGGCAGGGCGAGGAACAGCAGCACGTAGGCGGCGAAGGGCACGAGCCCCAGCCACGCCGTGGACGGCGCAGACCGCCGGGCCCGCGCGTGCGACGCGGGTCCGGCGGCGGTGACGGGGGCGGACGCCGCGGCATCCACCCCCGGTGCGACGAGAGAGGTCACTGGACCGCCGCTGCCCACTTCTCGCCGAGCAGCGTGCCGGCGTTCTCGGACTGCTCCTCGGTCGGCACGACGGTCTCCTCCGGAGCCTCCGGGAGAGCCGCCGCGAGCTTCTCGTCGATCGTGCCCGCTTCGGTCATCGCCTCCATGCGCACCGGACGGGCGCCGCCCTTCAGCCACAGGTTCTGCACCTCGTCGCTGTAGAGGAACTCCTGCCACAGACGCGCGGCCGCCGGGTTCGGCGCGTCGACGTTGATGGCCTGGTTGTAGTAGCCCGCGTAGCCGGTGCCGTCGAAGACCTCGACCTTCCAGTTCGGGTTGTCGGCCGTGTGCGCGGCGTTCAGGTAGTCCCAGTCGAAGACGACCGGGGTCTCGCCGCTGGCGACGGTCGCGGTCGTGACGTCGACCTTGAGCAGGTTCCCTGCCTTCTGCAGGTCGGCGAAGAAGTCGATGCCCGGCTGGAAGTCGTCGAGCGTGCCGTCCGACTGCACCGTCGCCAGGCCCACGGCGGCGAAGGCGGCGCCGGCCTGCGTCGGGTCGCCGTTGATGGCCACGGCACCCTTGTAGTCGGCGGAGAGCAGGTCGGACAGCTCGGCCGGCGCCTCGAACTTCGAGGAGTCGTAGCCGATCGACATGTACCCGCCGTAGTCGCCGACGAAGAGGCCGGTGGGCTCCTTCAGCTCGTCGGGGATGTCGTCCCAGGTCTGGACCTTGTAAGGAGCGAAGGCATCGGTGTTCTGCAGAGCGACGGTGAGGCCGAGGTCGAAGACGTCGGGGGCGGTGTCGAGGCCCTTGTTCGTCTCGGCGGCCTGGATCTCCTCGGCGCTGGAGACGTCGGGCGACGCCTCGTTGATGGTGATCTCGGGGTACTTCTCGGCGAAGAGGTCGAGGATCTCGCCGTAGTTCGCCCAGTCGCGCGGGAGGGCGATGACGTTGAGCTGACCCTCCTCCTTCGCGGCGGCCTCGAGGTCGGCGAACGAGCCGAAGTCCTCGACCGACGTCGCGCTCGCCGCGTCCACGGCGTCGTCGCCGGCGGCCGGGGCGTCGGTCGCCGAGGCGCAGGAGGTCAGTGCGATGACGGCCGTGGTGGCCAGGGCGATGCCGGCGCCGATGCGTGCGCGGCGGATGGAGCGTGCCATGAGTGTCCTCTCGGTGTCCGGCGTTGCACGCCGGTGTCGGGTTGCGAGAGGACACTATGAGCCCGAGGTAGCCGCGGGGAGCGGCGCGGGTGAACGGTCGGTGTCGGGCGGGTGGCGCAGGGATGCGCCGGGGGATCAGTCGTGCCGGACCGTGTACTTGAAGCCGCGGTGCGAGCCCACGTAGCCGAGGCGCTCGTAGAACCGGTGTGCGTCGGTGCGGGCGGCGTCAGAGGTGAGCTGCACCATGGCCGCGCCGAGGGCGGGCGCCGCGGCATCGCCGACCCACCGCATGACCGCGGAGCCGATGCCGGACGAGCGGAGGTCGCTGCGCACCCGGACCGCCTCGACGAGCAGCCGCCGGGCGCCGCGGCGTGCCATGCCCGGGATCGACGTGAGCTGGAGGGTGCCGACCACCGCGCCGTCGAGCTCGACCACGAGGACGTCGTTGGAGGGATCGGCCAGGATCTCGCGGAGGCCGCGCTCGTACGCCGGGCGGTCCTCGTCGGAGGCCACGTCGCCGCGGGCGGCGCTGATCGGGTCGTCGGCGAGCAGCGCGATGACGGCGTCGGTGTCGGCCTCGCTCGCTCTCCGGAGCACGGCGTCCCCGCTCCTCGACGCGAACGGGTGCGGCAGCGGGAGAGCGGGAAGCATGACCCCAGTCTGCCAGCGGCGCGGATGCGTGACGGTGCCCGCGGGTCTGGAATCATGGCGGGGTGGATATCGGCAGCCTCCTCGGACTCGAGCAGCTCACCTGGGGGATGTTGATCCTCATCATCGTGGCGGCGTTCAGTGCCGGGTGGATCGACGCGGTCGTCGGCGGCGGAGGACTGCTGCAGCTTCCGGCACTGCTCCTCATCCCCGGCATCGCCCCGGTCCAGGCGCTCGCGACGAACAAGCTCGCCTCCGTGTTCGGGACCGCGACCAGCAGCATCACCTACTACCGCCGTGCCAAGCCCGACCTCCGCACGGCCCTGCCGATGGCGGTGATCGCGTTGATCGGCTCGTTCGGCGGCGCGGCGGTCGCGACGGTGCTGCCCCCGGCCGCCTTCAAGCCCATCATCGTGATCGCGCTGCTGGCGGTCGCCCTGTTCACGGCGCTCCGTCCCCAGCTCGGGGCGGCGACGCAGCTGCGCTTCCACGGGCACAAGCACCACATCATGGCCGGGCTGGCCGGGCTCGGCATCGGGTTCTACGACGGGATGATCGGTCCGGGGACGGGCACCTTCCTCGTGATCACCCTCGTCGCGCTGCTGGGGTACGACTTCCTGCAGGCGAGCGCGAAGGCCAAGATCGTGAATCTCGCGACGAACGCGGGGGCGCTGCTCCTCTTCATCCCGCACGGCTCGGTGCTGTGGCTGCTCGGGGGCATCCTCGCGGTCGCGAACGTCGCCGGCAGCTACCTGGGCTCGCGGATGGCCATCTCCCGCGGCACGACGTTCATCCGCGTGGTGTTCCTCGTCGTGGTGGTGGCTCTCATCGCGAAGCTCGGTGTCGACGTGTGGAACGAGAACCTCGCCCCCCTCTTCGCCTGATTCTCCCTTTCTTTCTTCGCCGAGACCCCGGGTACGCGACGAGACCCCGGGCTGCCGGCGGCAGTGTCCCGGGGTCTCGGCGGTAAGACAGGGTGTCGGCGGGTCAGGCCTCGTCCTCGGGTGTGAAGTCCACACCGGCCTCGGCGCGCTGCTCCGGGGTGATCGGAGCGGGAGCGGAGGTGAGGGGATCGAAGCCGTTGCCGGACTTCGGGAAGGCGATGACATCGCGGATCGACTCGGTCTTGGTCAGGTGCTGGAGCACGCGGTCCATGCCGAGCGCGATGCCGCCGTGCGGGGGAGCGCCGAACTTGAACGCGTCGAGGAGGAAGCCGAACTGCTCCTGCGCCACCTCGTCGCTGATGCCCATGACCTCGAAGACCCGCTTCTGGATATCCTCGCGGTGGATGCGGATGGACCCGCCGCCGAGCTCCGAGCCGTTGCACACGATGTCGTACGCGTAGGCGAGGGCCGATCCGGGGTCGGTGTCGAACGTGTCCTCGAACTCGGGCTTCGGGCCCGTGAACGCGTGGTGCACGGCCGTCCAGGCGCCCGCACCCACGGCCACGTCTCCGGAGGCGACCGCATCCGCGGCCGGCTCGAACATCGGGGCGTCGACGACCCACGTGAAGGCGAACTCGTCCGGGTTCAGGTACCCGAGGCGACGGCCGATCTCGACCCGTGCGGCGCCGAGCAGCGCCCGGCTCTCCTTGGTGGCACCGGCGGCGAAGAACACGCAGTCGCCCGGCTCGGCGCCGACGAACTCCGCCAGTCCCGCCTGCTCGGCCTCGGACAGGTTCTTCGCGGCAGGGCCGCCCAGGGTGCCGTCCTCGTTGAACAGCACGTAGGCGAGACCGCGCGCGCCGCGCTGCTTGGCCCAATCCTGCCACGCGTCGAGCTGCTTGCGCGGCTGGCTCGCACCGCCGGGCATGCGCACCGCGCCGACGTACTCGGCCTGGAACACGCGGAACGGGGTGTCCGTGAAGTACTCGGTCGCCTCGACGAGCTCGAGCCCGAAGCGGAGGTCGGGCTTGTCGGAGCCGTACTTCGCCATGGCATCGGCGTACGTCATCCGCGGCAGCGGGGTCTGCACCTCGACGCCGATCGTCTTCCACATCGCCACGATGAGCGACTCCATGAGGGCGATCACGTCCTCCTGGTCGACGAAGCTCATCTCGATGTCGAGCTGCGTGAACTCGGGCTGACGGTCGGCGCGGAAGTCCTCGTCGCGGTAGCAGCGGGCGATCTGGAAGTACTTCTCCACACCGCCGACCATGAGCAGCTGCTTGAAGAGCTGCGGGGACTGCGGCAGGGCGTACCAGCTGCCCGGGTGCAGACGGGCCGGGACGACGAAGTCGCGGGCGCCCTCCGGCGTGGAACGGGTGAGGGTCGGGGTCTCGACCTCGGTGAAGTCCTCGGCGTGCAGGACGTCGCGGATCGCCTTGTAGACGTCGGACCGCAGGCGCAGCGCGGAGGCGGCGGCCGGGCGGCGGAGGTCGAGGTAGCGATATTTGAGGCGTGCCTCCTCGCCGACGGTCTCGGTGTCGGCCAGAGCGGTCGAGACCTGGAACGGCAGCGGCGCCGACTCGTTCAGCACCTCGACCTCGGCCGCGATGACCTCGATCTCGCCGGACGGCAGGTTCGGGTTCGCGTTCCCCTCGGGGCGACGCGACACCTCCCCGGTGACCTTGAGGACGAACTCGTTGCGCAGCGGGTGGGCGATCTCCTCGTCGCGGATGACGACCTGGGCGATGCCCGACGCGTCCCGCAGATCGATGAAAGCGACGCCTCCGTGGTCACGACGACGATCGACCCACCCGGTGAGGGTGACGGTCTGACCGATGTTCTCGGCGCGCAGGGAGCCTGCGGAGTGGGTGCGCAGCACGGAGGATTCCTCCTGATCCGGGGAAAGATGAACCCGCCCAGTCTACGCGGGCGTCCCGGCCCTTCCCGGCCGGGTCGCCTGCGCGGAGCAGCGGCACCTCAGTAGGATCGCCACGACGAAAGGCGCACCCCCATGAACCTCTCCATCTCGGACGGCAACGGCCTTCCCGACCTGTTCGGCGCGATCTTCTCCGGCACGACGGGACTCATCGCCCTCATCTTCTATATCCTCGTCGTGGTCGGCCTGTGGAAGGTGTTCACGAAGGCGGGCTACCCCGGAATCCTCGCGATCATCCCGATCGTGAACGTCGTGTTCCTCGTGAAGATCGCCGGGATGTCGGGCTGGTTCGCCTTGCTCTACCTCGTGCCGATCGCGAACTTCATCCTCGGTGTCATCGTCGCGTTCAAACTCGGCGCGCGCTTCGGCAAGGGCGGGGTGTTCTCCTTCTTCCTGCTGTTCCTCTTCCCCTACATCGGCTATCTGATCCTCGGGTTCGGCGACTCCCGCTACCGCGAGGTCTGACGTGGCGGCATCACTTCTGCACCTCGTTCGCCACGGTGAGGTGCACAACCCGTCCCGCGTGCTCTACGGACGGTTGCCCGACTACCACCTCAGCACCGCGGGGGAGGAGATGGCGCAGGCGGCGGCGGAGCATGTGGCCGGGCTCGGCGATCCGGTGACCGCGCTGTTCGCGTCGCCTCTGGAGCGCGCGCAGGAGTCGGCCGCCCCCTTCGCGGAGGTGTTCGACCTCGAACCCGAGACGGACATCCGCCTGATCGAGCCGACGAACGTGTTCGAGGGCACCCGGATGCGGCGGTCGCTGATGAATCCGGTGAACTGGTGGCACCTGCGCCAGCCGTCGCTGCCGAGCTGGGGGGAGCCGTACGCCTCGATCGCGGAGCGCATGCTCGGCGTGATGGACGAGGCATGGACGGCCGCGGCCGAGATCCCGACCGCGGGGGACATCGTGATGGTGTCGCATCAGGCGCCGATCTGGATCACGCACCTCCGCGTGGCCGGCCTCCCGCTGCAGCATGACCCGCGGACCCGCCGCTGCGCCCTGTCGAGTGTGACCTCGTTCGAACGCGTGGGCGACGTCTGGCGCGAGGTCTCCTACGCCGAGCCCGCCGCGACCGGCGGTGCTGTCGACGTCGGGGCCGTCTGACCCCCTGTTCGAATCGCCTGAATGGCCCCATCCGGCCCGGAGATGGGACCGATCGGGCGATTCGAAGTCAGAGGGACTGGAGCACCCCCACCGCGGCGAGCTGTCCCGCGGCGGCGGCGAGCAGGACCGAGGCCATCGGGCCGGGGAGGGTCGCGCGATGGGCGAGGTCGCCCGCCGCGAAGACCCCCGGAAGTGACGTCCTCCCGAACTCGTCGATCTCGATGGACCCCGACTCCAGCATCCGCAGCCCGAGGTCGGCGGCGAAGGGCGCCCGGTGTCGCATCGTGCCGGAGGCCACGAACACGCCCGCGACGTCGAGGTCGCCCTCGGCGCTGCGCACCCGCACCCCGTCCCCGTGCGCGGCGACAGCCTCGACCGGAGCGGAGGCCACCCGTACCCCGAGCTCCTCCAGCGCGGTACGGTCCTCCGCAGCGAACGGCTCTCCCACCGGGACCACCGTGATCTCGCCGACGATCCGGCCGAGCAACCCGATCAGATGGGCTGCCCGGGGCGCCGCCCCGAGGATCGCGATCGGCCTCCCGGCGTGCTCGTGTCCGTCGCAGAACGGGCAGCTGAAGACCCGGACGCCCCACAGCTCGGCGAGACCCGGAACCGGCGGGAGGTCGTCCGCGACGCCGGTCGCCAGGATCACCCGTCGTGCGTCGGTCACCGACCCGTCGGCGAGGCTCACCGAGAACCCCGTCTCCGCGTCGCCGGAGATCCGCTGCGCCGCGACGTCCCGCACCTCGACGTCCGCATAGGCCGCGAGCTCGGCCCGGGCCTGGGCGCGGAGGTCCGCCGGGGCCCTCCCATCGGCACCGATCATGTTGTGCATGTGCTGCACGGTGCCATTGCGGTACTCGCCGGAGTCCAGCAGGAGCACCGGCCGATGCATCCGTCCGAGGGTGAGCGCCGCCTGGAGTCCGGCGGGGCCGGCACCGATCACGATCGCGTCGTACATGGGGGTTCCCTTCTCGCGTCTTGCGTTCGGCACCAGTCTGTGACTTCATGTCAACATGAAGTCAAGCGACCTGCATCCCTGGTCCGTCGGCGAGGTCGCCGCGCGTTTCGACCTGCCGACGAACGTCCTGCGGCACTGGGAGACGGTCGGCCTGCTGCGGCCACCCCGGGACGCGGCGGGCCGGCGTCGCTACGGCGAGGACGAGGTCGTGCGCATCGCCGTCATCCAGCGCAGCAAGGCCGCCGGCATGAGCCTCGACCAGATCGCCGTGCTCCTCGACGACGGCAGCGCGGGCCGGCATCAGGTGCTGCAGCAGCATCTCGACGACCTCGACAGGCGGATGGAGGAGATGCGCCGATCCCGGGAAATGACGGAGCACGCTATGGGGTGCCGGGCGCACGACATCGCGACCTGTCCGCGGTTCCGCGCCGGGGTGGACGACGTGCTCGCGCGCTTCTGACTCCCCCCGGGGGTACCCGGCCGATGCATAGGAAGCTCTGCGTAAACTCGGAGACGTGTCCCGCGCTTCCAGGATTCACCCGATCCGCAACGGCCGCCCCTCCCGTCTTCGGCCCCTCGGCCGCCTGGGCGGAGCCGCGCTCGCTGCGGTGCTCGCCGTCGGTTTGAGCGCCTGCGCCCCCGACGCCGTGAGCGAGTCGTTCCTGAGCGGCGAGAACACCGGGTACGTCGCCGCCGACGGCGCGATCGTCGAGATCCCCGTCGCCGAGCGTGGCGAGCCGGTCGAGTTCGCCGGAGTCACGGAGCACGGCGAGGACTTCGACAGTGCCGACATCGCAGGACAGGTCGCGGTCGTCAACTTCTGGTACGCCGGCTGCGCCCCGTGCCGCGTGGAGGCCCCCGACCTGGAGGCGGTCTGGCAGGAGCACAGCGACGCGGACGTGCAGTTCATCGGCATCAACACGCGGGATCAGGCCGACACCGCGGCCGCGTTCGCCGACGAGTTCGGGATCACGTACCCGAGCCTCATCGACGTCGACACCGCCGAAGCCAAGCTCGCCTTCGCGAAGGTCGTGCCGATCTCGGCGACCCCCACCACGCTCGTGCTCGACAAGCAGGGGCGCGTCGCCGCGAAGATCATCGGTCCGATCGACGGCACCTCCGTCCTCTCCACGCTCGTCAAGGACGCGCTCGCGGAGGACTCCTGATGTCCGCGAGGTCGTCATGAGCCCCGAAGCGATCATCGGCTCCGGCGCCCTCTGGATCGCGATCCCGGTGGCCATGCTCGCCGGACTCGTCTCGTTCCTCTCGCCGTGCGTGCTCCCGCTCGTGCCCGGCTACCTCGGCTTCCTCGGCGGAGCCGTGGCACCGCGGGGATCGTCGACGACCGGCGGCACCACCCAGACGGCCACCCGAAGCCGCCCCGTCCTCGGCGTGCTGCTGTTCATCCTCGGCTTCACCGTGGTCTTCATCCTCTACACGGTGCTCGGCGGCACTGCTGGCGTGTTCCTGCTCCAGTGGGGCGACCTCATCACCCGCATCCTCGGCGTCGTCATCATCGCGATGGGCCTGGTCTTCCTCGGGCTCTTCGGGTTCGCGCAGAAGGAGGTCCGCTTCCACGTCGACTCGAAGGCCGGGATGGTCGGTGCTCCGCTCCTCGGCGTCGCGCTCGGCATCGGCTGGGCGCCCTGCATGGGCCCGACGCTCGCCGCCATCCTCGCGCTCTCCTTCAATGCCGGAGATCCCGTGCGTGCGGGGTTCCTCGGCCTCGCCTACTCGCTGGGACTCGGCATCCCGTTCCTGCTCGTCGCCCTCGGCTTCGGCTGGGCGACCAAGGCCATCGGGTTCCTGCGCCGCCACATCCGGGTCGTGAACATCCTCGGCGGCGTGCTGCTGATCCTCCTCGGTGTCCTGATGGTCACCGGCCTGTGGACCGACATCATGTCGCGGCTGACGGCGGTGATCGGCAGTGTCATCCTCCCGCTCTGACCGCTCCGAGACGACCATGACGAAGAACAAGGGTGCCGTGACCAACGACTCCAGCGATCCGCTCCGCCCGTCCGACCACGTCGACGGCGACGACACGATCACCCAGCCGCGCCTCGGATTCGTCGGCTGGCTGCGGTGGGGGTGGCGGCAGCTCACCTCCATGCGTACGGCGCTCGTCCTGCTGCTCGTGCTGGCGATCGCGGCCATCCCCGGGTCGATCTTCCCGCAGCGGATGGCCGACCCGAACGGCGTGACGCAGTGGGAGCGCGACAACCCCGATCTGTTCCCGGTGCTCGACGGGCTCAAGCTCTTCGACGTGTATCTGTCGCCCTGGTTCTCGGCGATCTACCTGCTGCTGTTCACCTCGCTCGTCGGCTGCGTCATCCCGCGCATCAAGCACCACGCGAAGGCGCTGCAGGCCCGTCCGCCGCGCACGCCCGCGCGACTGCGACGCCTGGAGGATTACCGCGCCGTCACCCGCGACACGGTCGCCGACTCCGGCACCCGCACCGGAGACGCCGCTGCGGAGGCGGCCGCCTCGATCGACGTCGCCACGAAGCAGCTCAAGGCGCTCGGCTACCGCGTGGAGCGCTACGACCGGGGGCGCACGTACTCCGTGTCGGCCGAGCGCGGCTACTGGCGGGAGACGGGCAATCTGCTCTTCCACCTCGCCCTCGTCGGCGTGCTCGTGACGATCGGCGTCGGCGGCGGCTTCGCCTACACCGGGCAGCGCGTGCTCGTCGAGGGGGAGACCTTCGCCAACACGCTGCTCGACTACGACTCGATGAACCGTGGCCGCTTCGTGGCCGACGACTCCTTCGCGCCGTACTCGATGCGGCTCGACTCCTTCGACGTCACGTATCAGCCGTTCGGCGAGCCGGGCTCCGGCCAGGCGGGCAACTTCTCCGCGAACATGACCATCCAGGAGAACGGCGAGGAGCGCGAGGGCGCCGTCAAGGTCAACGAGCCGCTGGGCGTGGCCGACGACGACGTGTTCCTGCTCGGCAACGGGTACGCCCCGACGGTGACGGTGCGCGACCCCGAGGGAAACGTGGTGTTCCACAACAGCACGCCGTTCCTCCCACAGGACAACAACATGACCTCGCTCGGGGTGCTCAAGGTCCCGGACGGCCTGGCCGAGCAGGTGGGCCTCGTCGGCTTCTTCTACCCGACCACGGGCGTGCTCGACACGGGCGCCTTCTTCTCGGCGTACCCCGACCTCACGAACCCGACGCTCACGCTCGACGTGTACACGGGTGACCTCGGGATCAACGACGGTGTGCCGCGCTCGGTCTACGTGCTCGACACCTCCGACATGACCAAGCTCACCGGACGCAGCACCGACGTCGAGTCGATCGAGCTGTCCCCGGGTGAGACCGCGCAGCTGCCGAACGGCCTCGGCTCGGTGACCTTCGACGACGAGTCGCCGGAGGGCGCCACCGACACCTCGGAGTCCGTCAAGCGCTTCGCCTCCCTGCAGATCCACCGCGACGAGTCCGGGGTGTTCGTGCTCGGCTTCGCGCTGCTCGCCCTCGGCGGCCTCATGCTCGCCCTGTTCGTGCCGCGTCGGCGCGTGTGGGTGAAGGCCACCGCGACGGACGGCGCGGTCGACCTCGAGTACGCGGCCCTGGCTCGAGGGGAAGACCCCACGCTGGCCCGCGCCGTGGACGACCTCCGTGCCGGGCACGCCCGGCTGCTCGACGCCGCGGGCGGCACGGCCGCCCGTACCCCTGAAGACGCCGACGAGGATGCCGCGGACGCCGCCGCGGACCCTGCGGCCCCGGCACCCGGAAAGTAGACTGACACCATGCTCGAGCTCACCGTGATCTCGCCCGTCCTGCTGTGGACGGCGATCGCGATCTACGCGGCGGCCTTCGTGGCCTACGCCTTCGATCTCGCGCGCCGCTCGCAGGCGACGGCCGACGCCCACACCGTCCGCGAGGGCGAGCTCGTGGCCGCCGGTCGTTCCGGTGGCGTCTCGGCTTCCGCACCCGTCGATGCGCCCGGAGCTCCGAAGCCGCAGCGCTTCGTCATGGCGCGAATCGGCACCTCGCTCACCGTGCTCGGCTTCGTGTTCCACCTCGCCGCCGCTGTGACGCGCGGCATCGCGGCCGGTCGGGTGCCGTGGGCGAACCTGTACGAGTTCGGCATGGTCGGAACGCTGCTCATCATCGCCGTCTACCTGGCGGTGCTCACCCGCCTCGACCTGCGCTTCCTCGGCACCTTCATCACGGGCCTCGTCGTGGTGCTGCTCGGGCTGGGCGCGACGAACTTCTACGTCGAGGTCTCGCCGCTGATGGACCCGCTGAAGAGCGTGTGGCTGATCATCCACGTGTTCGTCGCCTCGCTCGCGACAGCGTTCTTCGCCCTCGCCTTCGCGCTCTCGGTGATCCAGCTCATGCAGGCCCGGCGCGAGCGGCTGCTCGGTGAGGGGGCGGCCAAGACCGGCCCCGGCTTCCTGCGCACGTTCCCGCCGGCGGAGCGCCTGGAGAGCCTGGCGTACCTGTTCACGATCATCGGCTTCATCCTCTGGACCTTCACCCTCATCGCCGGGTCCATCTGGGCGTACTACGCGTGGAGCCGCTTCTGGGGCTTCGACGTGAAGGAGACCTGGACCTTCGTGATCTGGGTGCTCTACGCCGGGTACATCCACGCCAGGGCGACCCGCGGCTGGCGCGGCAACCCTTCGGCCTGGCTGTCGATCGTCGGCTTCACCGCCGTGATCTTCAACTTCACCATCGTCAACGTCTTCTTCAAGGGCCTGCACGCCTACTCCGGCCTGAGCTGAACCGGCCGAGCACAGCTTCGGAGATCGCGAGGGGCACGCCGACGGGCGGACCTCGGTCGCGGTGTGTCGTCCGGCATCTCCGAAGTCGTGCCCGCCGGGACGGAGCTCAGCCGCGGAGGGGGATGACCTCGGCGTGCTCGACGCCGCCCTCGTACCAGACGAACTCGGCCTCGGTGACGACCTCCGTCGGCGCGGGGGTGAGCGGACGGACCTCGGTGGCGGCGAGCTGCTGCCATGTCTCGGGATCCAGCGTCTTGCCGTAGAGCACCGAGAGGTGGAAGGTCCAGTCCTCGACGGAGAGCTCGTCGAGGCGACGGAAGTCCGTCGGCCGGAGCACCTCCGTCAGCGAGGCGTATGCGTGCACGAGCGCGGGGGTGCGGGCGAGGCGCAGGATCACGATCTGCCACGGCGCGGGGAAGACGTCCACGGCGTCGGCGGTGAGTTCGAGAGGACTCTGTTCCGCGGCCCAGGCGCGGATCAGGGCCCGCAGCTCCTCCCGGCGCTCCGGCTCGAAGAAGCCGCGAAGCGTCACGTGCTCCGTGTGCGGATGCCGCAGGGGCGTCCCCAGGCGATCGAGCGCGCCCTCCTGGATGGCCCGATATTCAGAAGCGACGGCCTCCGTCGGCCGGAGCACGAGATACTGCTGTCCTTCGAGGCTCGCGAGCTGGTCCGGAGTGTCCATGAACGGTCGGCGCATGGCACGAGGGTACGGGGTGTCGTCGTCGCGTCCGTGCACTGTTTCGGAGAACGGACGCGACACGCCGTCAGCAGGGGGTGTCCGGCGGCGTGTCGTCCGTGATCTCCGAAGTTGTGCCCGGGGGTCAGGCGGTGACGACGGCGCGGGCGGTGGTCGTGCGACGGACCGCGACGACCACCGTCGTGGCGACCATCGAGAGCACGCCCCAGACTACGAGGGCGGCGACGGCGGCCCCGCTCGCCTCCACGAGACCCGCGAAGGCCGGTGCGGTCGGGAGGGCGGCCCCGATGCTCGCGAGCCAGTCGGGCACGGTCGAGATCAGTCCCGTCGCCACGGCGATGACGCCGATCAGTGCGGCGATCCAGCGTCCGACGCCGCCGAACACCGCCACGAGGGCCTGGTTCACGGCGGCGAACACCACCCCGGCGAGGACGGCGGTGCCCGCGAACGCCCACCATGCCGCAACGTCATAGTCCGCCACGGTCTGCACGATGAGGGAGACGAGCAGACCCTGCGCGGCGCCGATCGCCGCGGCCGGCCAGAACGCGCGGAGGGTGAGGGAGGCGGACGAGCGTCGCGACGTGAGCGTGCGTGCCGTGTGGGCGCGGAGGACGAGGAACGACGCGAGACCGCCGAACCACAGCACCACCGCGGTGAGCAGCGGGATCGCGGTGGGACCGAAGAGCGAGCCCATCGAGGAGTCGGTCGCCACGGGATCGGCGATCACCGAGGCCAGCGACGTCGACTCCTCGTCGCTGAAGGACGGGAGGGAGTCCGCCGCGGTGCGCAGTCCGCCCGCGAGGTCGCCGGTGCCGGTCGCGAGGGTGTCGAGGCCGGTGGCGAGCTCCGTGCTGCCGTCGGCGAGCTGGGTCGCGCCGTCGGCGAGCTGCGTCGCGCCGGACGACAGGGCTCGCGCTCCCGCCGCGGACTGATCCACGCCCTCGCTCGCGAGGCGATTGAGCCCGCCGGCGAGCTCTGTCGCCCCGGCGCCCGCCTCGCCGAGCTGAGTGCCCAGGGTGGAGAAGGTTCCGGGAAGCGCGGCCACACCCGCGGCAACCTCTTCGTTGTTGAGGATGCCGGAGGCGGTTCCGGCCGACGTGGCCGCTGCCGCCGCCTTCGAGGCGAGGCCGGAGAGCTGTCCGCACTCCGGCGATTCCGGATCGGCGGCGCACGCCGTGGCCGCCATCGTCCCGAGACCCTGTGCGACCGTGGCCGAGTCCGTCGCGGCCGACTTCGCCGACGCGCCCGCCGACTGGATGCTACCGGTGAGCTTCTGGACGCCGGCGACCCGGCCCTGCAGCTCGGTCGCCGCGGAGGTGAGTCCCGCACCGATGGTGCCGGCGCCGGTCGCGGCCTGCCGGGTCTGCCCCGCGATCGTGTCGAGGCCGGACGCGAGGGTGGAGGCCCCCGTGCCCAGCTCTCCGGCACCGGCGGCGAGCTGCGTCGCGCCCTCCGGGAGGGCGGCGGCGCCGGTGGCCGCGTCGCGGGCGCCCTTCGCCAGCTCCAGGGCCCCGTCCGCCGCATCGCCGATCTGGTCGCCGATGGTGGTGAAGCCGACGAGGATGTTCTCGGTCGTCGCCTCGGACAGCATGGTGCCGAGCGTCGAGGCCGCCACGTCGGCGATCTGTCCGGTGATGAGGTCGTCGGCCACGAGGCCGTCGTCGGGCGTCGTCACCTGGATCGTCGCCTGCTCCGCGTCCCCGCCGCCGTCGGCGACCGCCTGGCCCGCGGAGGTCGCCGCGGCCGAGAAGTCCTCGGGGATCGTGATGACGGCCTGGTACGAGCCGTCGGCGAGTCCGTCGGCGGCGTCCTCCTCGTTGGAGATGACCCACGTGAGATTCGAGTCGAGGTCGTCCGACCCCTCGACGAGCCCGGAGGCGAGCTGGCGTCCCAGGGGAGTGGTCTGGCCGTCGATCTCGACGGGTTCGTCGAGGTTCACGATGGCCGCGGTCATGGAGTCGAGGCGTTCGGTCGGGTTGTAGAGCGCCGCCATGAGGATGCCGCCGACCGCTGCCGGCAGCAGCAGGACGCCGAGGATCGTCAGCCAGGTGATGGGTTTGCGCGAGCGGGCACGCTCGAGGGGGAGGGTCATGCGGGCACCTCGGTCGTTTCTGCGGCGCTCGGGCGGGGCGCGCGCGTGTCGAGAACGTCGGCGGACGGCCATCCGGCCTCCGCGAGAAGGGAACGGGCCGCGTCGGGATCGGCGGCGGTGGCGAAGACGGCGAGACTCCGGCGGGACTTCGCGTCGCGCAGCATCGCGGCCACCTGGTCGCGCTCGCCGCCGCGAAGCCGGTCCGCGCCGTCGATCACGACGAGCTCGGAACGACCGCGGAGGGCTTCGCGGAGGTCGGCGAGGACGGATCCGTCGTCGGCGAGCACGCAACCCACGTGCGAGCGGACCCACGCCGCACGACCGGGGAGCAGGTGCCCGGCGACGCGGAGGCGTCCGTCGGCTGGGGCGATCCGCGCGCCGACGGTGAGCGCGAGGGCGCGCAGTGTTCCGGCATCAGCGCCGCTGACGATCAGGGCCGCGCCGGGCGCGACCCGCAGGGACAGGCCCTGCGCCGCGGGGAGTCCCGCGCCGAGCTCCAGGTCGTCCGCGGCGACGAGCGACCCGTCTCCCGGCCAGGCTTCGAGGTGCCGTTCGCGCTCCACCGCCTCGCCCTCGATGTCCACCCGAGGGAGGATCCGCTCCAGCCACGACGGGATCTCCCAGGCGCGCTCGCCGAGGATCGCCATCAGCGCCGGGATCAGCGTCATCCGCACGAGGAAGGCGTCGAAGGCGATGCCGGCGGCGAGTCCGAGGGCGATGGGTTTGAGGGAGGAGTCGCCCTCGGGTACGAAGGCCACGAACACCGCGAACATGATGAGCCCGGCTGCCGTGACGACCTTCGCCGACCCGGTGAACCCGCTCCGTACGGCGCGCAGGGCCGCCGCACGCCGGGTGGCGCGGTCCACCGACCCCGCACCCTGGCGCAGGTCGGGATCGTGCACGAAGTCCTCGCGCATCCGCGACACCAGGAACACCTGGTAGTCCATAGCCAGGCCGAAGAGCACGCCCATGAGGATGATCGGCATGAAGCTGATGATCGGTCCGACCTTCGCCACATGCAGGAGGTCGGCGAACCAGCCCCACTCGAAGACCGCCCCGACGACACCGAAGGCGGCGACGATCGACAGCAGGTAGCCGGCCGCGGCGGTGATCGGCACCCAGAGGGAACGGAACACGATGGTGAGGAGGATCAGCGAGAGTCCGATCACGAAGATCCCGAACGGCAGCAGAGCCGCGCCGAGCTGATCCGAGATGTCGATGCCGACAGCGGTGAAGCCGGTGACCTTGAGGTCGATGCCGAACTCGTCCAGCCACTCGTCGTGGTGGCTGCGGAGCTCGCGCACGAGGTCGGCCGTCGCGGGGTCGTCGGGAGCCGTCTCCGGGATGATCTGCACGATGCCGGTGTCGGCGGTCTCGTTCGGCGTGGCGAGGGCCACCTCCTTCACGCCGGGAACCTCGGCCACCGCGTCTCCGAGGTCTTCCATGAGACCGAGCGGATCGGTGGAGGTGACGATGGTCCCGGTGAGGATGAGGGGGCCGTTGAAGCCGGGACCGAACTGCTCGCCGACGAGGTCGTAGTTCTGTCGCGCCTCGGAGTCCTTCGGCAGGACGCCGGCGTTCGGCAGGGCGAGGTCGAGGCTGAGGGCGGGGACGGCGACGATGCCGAGTCCGAGGACGACCGCGAGGGAGACGAGGACGGGGTGCTTCGTCACGCCCTCCACCCACCGACGGCTGCCGCGGGGCTTCGTGGCGGCGTCCTTCGCGGCCGCCTTCTTCGGGGCCTTCGTGCGCTTCGGCCGTCCGGCCACGCGCCCCTTGAGGAAGCCGAGCAGGGCGGGGGTCAGCGTCACGGCGATCGCGACGGCGACCGCGACGGCCACGGACGCGGCGACGCCCATGGTGGTGAGGAAAGGGATCCCCGCGAAGCCGAGCCCGATCAGCGCGATGAGCACGGTGACGCCCGCGAAGACGACCGCCGAGCCGGCCGTGCCGACCGCTCGCGCGGCCGATTCCTCGGGCTCCACACCCTCTCGGACCTGGTCCTGGTGGCGAGCGACGATGAAGAGCGCGTAGTCGATGCCGACCGCGAGTCCGAGCATCAGGGCGAGCAGCGGCGTGGTGGAGGAGACGGTCGCGAAGGCGGTCGCCGTGAAGATCCCGGCCATGGAGATGCCGACGCCGAGGATGGCGGTGAGCAGGGGGAGTCCGGCGACGACGAACGACCGGAACGTGACGATGAGCACGAGGAGCGCGATGAGCAGGCCCACGGCCTCGGTGAGCGTGACGCCGGGGATCGAGATCGCGAAGAGGTCGCCGCCGAGCGAGGCCTGCGCACCGTCGGGGAGCTCTGCCGCGAGCTCGTCGACGGTGGAGCGCAGGGCGTCCTTCGTCTCCTCGGAGACGTCGGTGGACTCGCCGTCGAACTGCAGGCGCACGATCGCCGCCGTGTCGTCGTCGTTGATCATGCCGTTGACCATCTCGTCGTACGGCGAGGTGGCGGCGAGGACCTCGTCGAGGTCGCCGAGCTCCGACACGGCGTCCTCGATCGGCTCGCGGTACTCGTCATCGGTGATCTCGTCGCCGTCCGCGGCCACGACGATGAACTGGGCGTTCGTGCCGCTCACCTGGGGGAAGGAGCGGGAGAGCTGCTCGAGGCCGGCCTGGGACTCGGTTCCGGGGATGGAGAACGTGTTGTCGGTGCCGGCGCCGAGGACCACGGCTCCGGCTCCGGCGATGCCGAGGGCGAGGAGCCAGGAGACGAGGACGCGCCACGGGTGGCGGAAGGACCAGCGTCCGAGGGACGAGAGCAGTGTGGACACGCGAATCTCCGTGGGGTGCCGGGTGGATACACAGGTGTATCCGATACATAGATGTATCGTAAGGTCATCCGCCATCCGGAGTCTGTGCACCGGGTGTGAATCGTCGAGAGGGAAGGCCAGGAGGTTCCGATGTCGTCACCCGCCACCCGCAGCCGGGAGAACACGAAGGCGCGTCTGCTGGAGGCCGCCGCGCAGGTGTTCGCCGAGGTCGGTCTGGACGGCGCCTCGGTCGAGGCGGTCTGCGAGCGCGCCGGCTTCACGCGCGGGGCGTTCTACTCGAACTTCGACTCGAAGGACGAGCTGTTCCTGACGCTCGCTGCCGGTGTCGCCGACGCGAGGGTGGCGGCCGTGCGGACTCGCGTGGAGCAGATGCGGGCGGACGGCGAGCTCGCCGACGACTGCGACCCGACAGATCTCGTCCAGCAGATCATGGAGCTCGGCAGCGACGACCGCCTGGGCGTGATGCTGATGAGCGAGATCCGGATCCGCGCCCTGCGCGACCCGCAGTTCGGCGAGGCCTACCTCGCCCAGGAGCGCGAGATGGTGGCGAGCATCGCACGCATCGTGGAGGACATCGTGGAGGCGGCGGGCACGCTGCGTCTCCGGCTGCCCGCGACCGATGCGGCGCGCATGCTGATGATCCTCTGGGAGGGCATGACCGTCCGCGGCGCCATGGCCGGCCGCGACGACGCGGCGCTGCGGCACTCCGGCGGCGAGGAGCTCGGGCGGCTCGTGGAGCTCCTCGTCGAGTCCTAGGCGCTGCGGGCTGCGAGCAGTTCGTGGTGGCAGCGGGCGAGGCGGGCCAGCCACCATTCCCGGCGTTCGTCCGCGGCGGCGAGGCGCGTGAGGGCTGACGGGTCGGGAGACAGGCGTCCGACCGGGATCGCCCCGTCGGCGGGGCGGAGGTCGGCGACGTCGTCCTGGAACAGCGAGGCCGTGCCCAGGCCGCAGTCGTAGTCGAGGGTCGGGAGGGCGGCGGCCAGGGCGGCTCCCTGCGTCAGGCCGATAGCGGTGTCCAGCGCGCTGGAGACGACCGCGGGCAGGCCGGCCGCGGTGACGATCTGCAGCGCGTGGGTGAGCCCGCCCAGCGGCTGCGCTTTGATGACGACGATGTCCGCGGCCCCCGCGCGCGCCACGGCGAGGGGGTCTCCGGACTTCCGGATGCTCTCGTCCGCCGCGACCGGGATCCCCATGTAGGCGATCCGCCGGCGCAGCTCGACGAGCTCGGGCACCGAGGCGCACGGCTGCTCGACGTACTCCAGGTCGAACGCGGCGAGCGCGTGGACGGCGTGCTCGGCCTCGTCGACGTTCCACAGGCCGTTGGCGTCGATCCGGATGCGGCCCTCCGGCCCGAGAGTCTCCCGGACGGCGCGGACCCGGTCGACGTCGTCCGCCAGCACCTGCCCGGGCTCGGCGACCTTGACCTTCGCGGTCCGGCATCCGGAGAAGCGCGCCAGGACCTCGGGCACGCGAGCGGCGTCGACGGCCGGCACCGTGGCGTTGACGCCCACCCGATCCCGCAGCGGCGCGGGTTGCGGGGCGTAGGCGTAGTCGATCGCGGCGGCCAGCCAGGTCGCCGCCTCGGCGTCGTCGTATTCGACGAAGGGGGAGAACTCGGCCCAGCCCTCCGGCCCTTCGAGCAACAGGGCCTCCCGTGTGTCGACGCCGCGGAAGCGGGTCTGCATCGGCAGGGCGACGACGCGGGCGGAATCGAGGAGCTCCGTGACGGCGGGGATCATGACCCCATTGTGCGCCACGACCCTCGGGAACATGTGGCACGGAGATGTGTCGTTGACAATGGTGCGTGACACACACTAATGTGATCGACATGAACGAGACGCTCGACACGCACCTGCAGGAACTGCGTCGGGGCACGGTGGTCCTGGCATGCCTGCAGCTGCTGCGCACGCCGGAGTACGGATACGCGCTGCTCGAGCAGCTCGAGAGCCGGGGCTTCGCCACCGATGCGAACACGCTCTATCCGCTGCTCCGTCGTCTGGAGAAGCAGGAATACCTGACGAGCGAGTGGAACACCGACGAGGCCCGTCCTCGCAAGTTCTACCGCACCTCGGAGGCCGGCATCCGGCTGGCCGACACCCTCACCGACGAATGGCGCGCGCTCACCGGCGCGATCGCCTCCCTCACCCCCGAGGAGAACTGACATGACCACGAGCACGCTCACCGAGCGTTACATCAGCGCCACGATCCGCAGCCTCGCACCGGAGGCGCAGGACGAGGTCCGCGCCGAGCTCGAAGCCGCCATCGCCGACGCCGTCGACGCGAGGCGGGAACAGGGCGAGAGCCCGGAGGAAGCGGAACGGGCCGTCCTCACCGACCTCGGCGACCCGGGCATCCTCGCCGCCGGATACGCCGACCGGCCGCTGCACCTCATCGGCCCTCGGTACTACCTCACCTGGTGGCGGCTGCTGAAGCTGCTCCTGTTCATCGTGCCGCCGTTCGCGGCCGTCGGGGTCGCGATCGGACAGCTGATCAACGGTGCCGACCCCGGAGAGGTCATCGGCGCGGTCGTCTCCGTCATGCTGTCGGTGATCGTGCACCTGTGCTTCTGGGTCACGCTCGTCTTCGTCGTGCTGGAGCGCACCGGTGCGGACACCGGGGTGCGATGGGACGTCGATCAGCTCCCCGAGCCCACGGAGCACGGGGCCGCTCGCGCCGACGTGATCGCCTCGCTCGTGTTCCTCCTCGCCGGCATCGGTGCGATCGTGTGGGACGCCACGCTCGGGTTCTTCCCGACCGGCGGCGACCCGATCCCGATCCTGGCGCCCGCGCTCTGGCCGGTGGGCATCGGCGTCCTCCTCGCGCTCATGATCGCCGAGGCCGGACTGGCCGTCGCCGTGTACGCGCGCCGCCGGTGGACCGTCGCCGCCGCCGTCGTGAACACCGTCCTCGCGGTCGCCTTCGCGGTGTGGGCGCTCACCCTGCTCCTTCGGGGCGAACTGCTGAACCCGGCCTTCCTGGAGTTCGTGTTCACGGGCAACGGGGTGGATGCCGACACGATGCGCGTCCTCACGGTGATCACGGGTGTCTGCCTCGTGGCCTTCCCGGCCTGGGACATCGTCGACGGGTGGATGAAGACGGCGCGTGCCCGGGGAATAGGCTGAAGACCGTGACCGATGCCTTCGTCTCCGACCTGTTCGATCCCGCCGAGTGGGAACTCGCGCCCGGCGCCGAGCACTACACCGACATCACCGCGCACGTGAGCCGCGACGGCGGGGTCGCCCGCATCGCCTTCGACCGGCCCGAGGTGCGCAACGCCTTCCGCCCGCACACGGTCGACGAGCTCTACCGCGCCCTGGACATCGCGCGGCAGGACGCGCGCATCGGGGCGGTGCTGCTGACCGGCAACGGACCGAGCCCGAAGGACGGCGGCTGGGCGTTCTGCTCCGGCGGCGATCAGCGCATCCGCGGCCGCGACGGGTACAAGTATGCTTCGACAGGCTCAGCAACCCAAGGGGGAGACTCAGCAACCGAGGGGGAAGGGGCCGCCCCGGCTGTCGGGCGGCTGCACGTCCTCGAGGTGCAGCGGCTCATCCGGTTCATGCCCAAGGTCGTCATCGCCGTGGTCCCCGGGTGGGCGGCCGGCGGCGGCCACTCGCTGCACGTGGTGTGCGACCTGACCATCGCATCGGCCGAGCACGCGCGCTTCAAGCAGACGGACGCCGACGTCGGCAGCTTCGACGCCGGGTACGGCTCCGCCTACATGGCCCGGCAGACGGGGCAGAAGTTCGCGCGGGAGGTGTTCTTCCTCGCCGAGGAGTACTCGGCGCAGCGGGCCTACGAGGCGGGCGCCGTGAACCGCGTGGTGCCGCACGCCGAGCTCGAGCGTGAGGCGCTGAAGATGGCGCGCACCGTGCTGACGAAGTCGCCGACGGCGATCCGGATGCTCAAGTTCGCCTTCAACGCGGTCGACGACGGCCTCGTCGGCCAGCAGGTGTTCGCGGGAGAGGCCACCCGTCTCGCCTACGGCACCGACGAGGCGGTGGAGGGCCGGGACTCCTTCCTCGAGAAGCGCGCCCCGGACTGGTCGTCCTTCCCCTGGCACTACTGAGTCCGCACGAGAGACGGAGCCGACCGTGACCGCGCTGATCCCGACCGACGCCGAGGACACCACGCTGCTGCGGGAGGCGCTGCTCCGGGCGCTCGACGAGGGACCGGCTCTCGGGTTCGGCATGCTCGCCGACGCTCCGGCGGAGGTGGACGACGGCATCGCCGCAGTGATCGCGACCTCCGGATCCAGCGGCGTCCCGAAGCGGGTGGCGCTGAGCGGCGAGGCCCTGCGGGCGAGCGCGGAGGCCACCGCCGCCCGGATCGGCAGCGGGCGCTGGCTGCTCGCGCTGCCGGCCGGTTACGTCGCGGGGCTGCAGGTGATGGTGCGGTCGATCCTCGCGGGCACGGAGCCGACGCGGATCGAGGGACGGTTCACGCCGCACGCGTTCGCCGAGGCCACGCGGGGCATGCTGCACGCCACGACCGCCGGTGTCGTCCCCGCGCTCTACACCTCCCTCGTCCCGGCGCAGATCGCGACGTTGCTGGACGCGACAGGGGAGCCGGGGGTGCTCGCGGCACTGCGGGCCTATGAGGCGATCCTCGTCGGCGGGCAGGCACTCCCGGATCCGCTGCGGGAGCGGGCGGCCGACCTCGGGGTCCGTCTCGTGCGGACCTACGGCTCGACGGAGACCAGTGGCGGCTGCGTGTACGACGGCGTCCCGCTCGACACCGTGCACGTCCGCGCCGTCGACGGGGAGCTGCGGATCGCCGGCCCCCTGCTCGCGGAGGGGTATCTCGGGGACCCGGCGCTGACCGCGCGCACGTTCGCCAGGGACGAGCACGGCATCCGCTGGTACCGGACGGGAGACCTCGGTCTCGTCGAGAACGGTGTGGTCCGCGTGCACGGCCGCGCCGACAACGTGATCGTGTCCGGCGGCATCAA
Source organism: Microbacterium meiriae (assembly GCF_025143875.1). Lineage (NCBI taxonomy): Bacteria > Bacillati > Actinomycetota > Actinomycetes > Micrococcales > Microbacteriaceae > Microbacterium > Microbacterium meiriae. The sequence continues at coordinate 24,738 of NZ_JAMBDU010000008.1, forward strand.
CATCTCGCTGGACCGGGTGGAGCGGATCGTGCGCTCGGTGCCCGGGCTGCATCAGGCCGTGGTCGTGGGCGTCGACGACGAGCGCTGGGGGGAGGCCTCGGTCATCGTCGCGGCGCGCGGGGAGGCCCTGCGGCGCAGCGAGTCCGAGCAGCTCGCCCAGGCCAGGGAGGCGGTGGCCCGCGAGATCGGCGCCCACGCGCGTCCGTCCCGTCTGATCCTCGTGGACGAGCTCGACGTCCTCTCCTCAGGCAAGCCCGACCGCGAGGCGATCCGCCGCATGGTCGCCTCCCTCTAGCCCGTCGACGGGGGTGCCAGACTGAGCGGATGGCCTCGTACACGCATGGACACCACGAATCCGTCCTCCGCTCGCACAGTGTGCGGGACATCGCGAACTCGGCGGCGTATCTGCGACCGCACCTCACGGCCGAGACCCGGCTCCTCGACGTGGGGGCGGGGCCGGGATCCATCACGGTGGACTTCGCGGGAGTGGTCGCGCACGTCACCGCGACCGAGATCGATGACGCCGCACTGTCCCTCTCGCGTGACCTCGCCGCGGCGCAGGGAGTCGCGAACATCGCCTTCTCCATCGAGGACGTGCACGCGCTGAGCTTCGCCGACGACTCCTTCGACGTCGTGCACGCGCACCAGGTGCTGCAGCACGTCGCCGATCCGGTGCAGGCGCTGCGGGAGATGCGTCGGGTCGCGAAGCCCGGGGGACTGGTCGCCGCTCGCGACGCCGACTACGCGGGCTTCCTGTGGTTCCCTGTCCTGCCGGAGCTCGACCGCTGGCTCGCGCTGTACCGCGCCGCCGCCCGGGCGAACGGCGGAGAGCCGGACGCCGGGCGCCGCCTGCTGTCCTGGGCGCGGGCGGCGGGCTTCGAGGACGTCTCGGCGACCGCGTCGACCTGGTGCTACGCGACCTCGTCCGAGCGCGCCTGGTGGGGCGGGATGTGGGCCGACCGCATCCTGGAGTCGGCGCTCGCGCGGCAGCTCGTGGACCAGGGCATGGCCACGCGCGTCGATCTGCAGGAGATCAGCGACGCCTGGAAGCGCTGGGCCGACGACGGCGACGGCTGGTTCCTCGTGCCGCACGGGGAGGTCCTCGCCCGCGCCTGACGGATACATCCCGCGACGGATGCCAGTCCACGAGCGCTCGCGTAGCGTGGGGGAGTGATCCGTCCGCTGTCCCGTACCGGCCTCGTCCTCGACATCGTCGGGGCGGTGCTGCTGTTCGCGCTCCTGACGCCGCTCGGGGTCGTGTTCTACGCCCCGCAGCCGGAGCTGGCCGGCTCGTCCGCGGTGAACGTCATCGGGCTGATCTCGTCGTCGGTGTTCCTGTTCGGCGGGGTGGCGATCGGACGCCTCGCTCCCGGTCTCGCGCTCGCCGCCGCCTGGGCCGGAGCCATCGTGCAGATGCTCGCCGGCTTCGGACCGCTGCCGACCGACTTCGCGATCCTCCTCGTGCTGTACGCGACGTCCGCGTGGGGGTCGCGCCGCGTGCTCTGGTGGGGGTTCGGCTCCGTCATCGTGGGCGGCATCGTCGCTTCGCTGTACCTGGTCTTCGTCGGGGGCGTCGCGTTCGGCTCCGGCAGCGGGTGGGAGCTCGTGACCGGCGGCACTCTGCTCGTGGCAGCCTCGATCATGGCGCTCGGGTTCGCGTGGGTGTGCGGCCTCCTCTGGCGGGTCGTGCTGCGCAACCGGCGCACGCGCTCGGCGCAGCTGCAGGCCGAGGCCCTGGCCGCCGAGGAGCAGGAGCGGGTGCGCATCGCGCGGGACATGCATGATGTGGTCGCCCACTCGCTCGCGGTCGTCATCGCTCAGGCTGACGGCGCGCGCTACGCCGCGGCGGTGAAGCCCGAGATCGCGACGGAGGCCCTCGGCACGATCGCGCAGACCGCCCGCGGAGCCCTGAGCGACGTGCGGATGCTCCTCACCCAGCTCCGCCATCGGCAGGGGGACGGTCCGCAGCCGACCCTCGCCGACCTCGAGACGCTGTTCGCCCAGGTGCGCCAGGCCGGCATCGAGCCGCGGGTCACGGTCGACCCGATGCCTCCGGGGGAGCCACCGGGGGCGATCCAACTCGCCGTCTACCGGATCCTCCAGGAGGCGTTGACGAACGCGATCCGCCACGGCGACGGCGCGGTGGACGTGCATCTCGCGTGGCTCCCCGATCGCGTGGACATCGAGGTGCGCAACGCCGTCTCGCCGGAGTCGACGCCGGGCGCGCCCGGGGGACACGGTCTGATCGGCATGCGCGAGCGGGCGCAGCTCGTGGGCGGTAGTCTGCAAGCCGAGCGCCGTGGTGCGCAGTTCGTCGTCCAGAGCAGCCTTCCGATCGGAGCCCCGCAGTGATCAGAGTCGTGCTCGTCGACGACCAGGCGCTGTTCCGTGCAGGTATCCGCATGCTCGTGGCCTCCCAGCCGGACCTCGAGGTCGTGGGGGAGGCGGGGAACGGGCAGGAGGCGCTCGCCGTGGTCGCCGCGACCCGGCCCGACGTGGTCCTCATGGACATCCGGATGCCGGTGATGGACGGGCTGACCGCGACCGCCGAGATCCTGTCCCGTCCGGAGCCCCCGCGCATCGTCATGCTCACCACGTTCGACCTCGACGAGGCGGCGGCGCGGGCGATCCGGCAGGGGGCGAGCGGCTTCCTCCTCAAAGACGCCGATCCGGAATTCCTGCTCGCGGCGATCCGGACGGTGCACGCGGGGTCGAGCGTCATCGCGGCGTCGGCGACCCGCGAGCTGTTCGAGCACTTCGCGGAGGCTCCGAAGCCGGTACCCCCGCAGTATGCCGAGTTGACGGAGCGGGAGCGGGAGATCTTCGCGCTCGCCGCCCGGGGCCTCTCGAACGCCGAGATCGCCGCGCGGGAGTTCCTCAGCGAGGCCACGGTGAAGACGCACATCAGCCGCATCCTCACGAAGCTCGCGCTCCGCGACCGTGTGCAGCTCGTCGTGTTCGCGTTCGAGCACGGCCTCGCCTGACGCCGACCCACCCCCTTCTGTTCGACCCGGCCCTTTGCGGCGGGCCGTAGAGGGGTGGGTCGAACGCAAGGGGGTGGGTCGAGGGGAGGGGGATCATCCTCCCGATGTATCGGGATGCTCCCGGAGGGCGACGCGGGGGGACCGGGCGCGGAAATAGCGTCGGAAGCATGGAGATCACGACCACCGACCTCGGGCTCGCCGCCCGCGTCCAGCACCTGAAGAAGACCTACGGTTCGGGCGAGGGCACCGTCCGCGCGCTCGACGATGTGAGCGTCGGCATCCGCCGCGGACAGTTCACCGCCATCATGGGCCCGTCCGGATCCGGCAAGTCCACCCTCATGCACATCATGGCCGGCCTCGACAGCCCGACGGAGGGGCGGGCGTGGATCGGCGACACCGAGATCACCGGCCTCGGCGACCTCGACCTGACGATCCTGCGCCGCCGCCGCGTCGGGTTCATCTTCCAGGCGTTCAACCTCGTCCCCACGCTCGACGCCCTCGGCAACATCCTGCTGCCGTTCGAGCTCGACGGCCGTCGGCCCAGCGCCATCGAGCGGGCAAGGATCGACGGTCTCATCGAGACGCTCGGCCTCGGCAAGCGCCTCGGGCACCGGCCGCACCAGCTCTCGGGCGGACAGCAGCAGCGCGTCGCGATCGCCCGCGCCCTCGCCACCGCCCCCGACCTGGTGTTCGCGGACGAGCCCACGGGCAACCTCGACTCCCAGACCGGACGGGAGGTGCTGCGCCTGCTCGCCTCCGCCAGCCGGGAGCACGGCCAGTCCATCGCGATGGTCACGCACGACGCGATCGCGGCCAGCCATGCCGATCGGGTGCTCTACCTCGGCGATGGGCGCATCGTCGCAGACCACCCGCGGCAGACCGCGGAGCAGATCTCCGCCTACATGCTCGCCGCGGAGGTGTCGGCATGACCGCGCTCACCACGGTCGTCCCGGAGACGCGGACGACCGGACCCCGGCTGGCCTGGCTCCGCGACCGCGGCATGGGCGCGAGCGTCCTCGTCGCCGCGCTGTCGTCGGCGTTCGGGGTGTTCCTCGTCGAGATCACGGCCTACATCGGCGCCGTCCTCCAGGCCGATCCGTTCATCGGCGACAGCGGCACGCTCGCGGTCGTCGTCGCGATCCTGTCGGTGCTGCTCACGGCGGTGGCGATGTACGTGGCGGCGATCGTCACGGCGAACACGTTCTCGACGATCATCGCGGGACGCACGCGGCAGATCGCGCTGATGCGTCTCATCGGGGCGACGGCGCGATCGCAGCGGGCGCAGGTCGGCCGGCAGGGCCTCGTCGTCGGGCTCCTCGGAGCAGGGCTGGGGCTGCTCGCCGGCCTCCTCCTCTCCGCGGCCGCGGTGCAGCTCGGCGGACAGCTCGTCGCCACCGCGCCGTCGTCCTTCTCGCTCGCGCAGCCCGCTCTCGCCCTTCCGGCGGTCGGCGTCGCGCTCACCACGTGGGCCGCCGCATGGGTGGGCTCCCGCCGCGTCCTCGCGGTGACCCCCCTGCAGGCTCTGGGCGGCGCGGTGGAGCGCACGCGCGACGAGGTCTCCGGGCGGAAGGGCCGCCATGTCGGGGCCTGGGTGCTGTTGATCTCCGGCGCTGCTCTGCTCGCGGGCGGGGTCGTCCTCGGCCTCGTCACGCCGCTCGGGGTCGTGGTCGCGTTCTTCGGCGGCATCCTCTCCTTCACCGGGCTGGCCCTGGGGTCCGTGCTGTTCATGCCGCCGGTGCTCCGGCTCGTGGGGCGGATGTTCGGGTCGAGCGCGACCGCCCGTCTCGCGGCCGAGAACGCCCTGCGGTACCCGGAGCGGTCGTCGCGGATGGCCATCGGCGTCGTCATGGGCGTGACCCTGGTGACGATGTTCGCGGTGGCGCTGGAGTCGTCGAAGCGCCTCATGACGAGCCAGACCACGGAGGAGATCCCGGCCGAGTTCTTCGCGCCCTACGACGCCTTCGCGGCGATCATGATGGTGCTCGTCGCGGTCTCCGCGGTGATCGCGGCGGTCGGCCTCGTCAACCTCCTCACCATCGGCGTCGTGCAGCGTCGTCGCGAGCTGGGGCTGCTGCGCTCGATCGGCCTGTCCAACCGGCAGGTGCGCCGCATGGTGCTGCTGGAGGCGACGCACATCACGGTGGCAGCCACCCTCACCGGGCTCGTGCTCGGGGTGCTCTACGGGTGGATCGCGGCCCAGTCGCTGCTGGGCTCCGTGCCGGTCCTGCCGGAGTTCACGCCCGCAGGGCTGATCGCTCCGCAGGTGCCGTGGCTCCCCGTGGTGATCATCGTCGCCGCGACGGCGCTCCTCACCCTCGTGGCCGCCGCGACGCCCACCCGGTTGGCGACCAGGGTGGCTCCGGTCGAGGCGCTCGCCGCCGACTGACGGCTCTAGGCTGGACGGATGCCGTCGCCGTTCGATCAGTCCCCGTACCAGGTCCGACTCGACTGGGGGGTGTCAGGGCTCGCCCGCCTCGCCCCGGCCGACGTGGTCGTGGTGATCGACGTCCTCCGGTTCTCCTCGACGGTCGTCGACGCGGTGGCCGCGGGAACGGACGTCGACCTCTCGACAGCCCTCGGATGGTCGCGGAACGGGGCGGCGGTGGCCGATGCCGCCGCCTCGACCGGGGCCACCGTCCTGCTGGGGGCGATCCGCAACGCCGGTGCCGTGGCCAGGGCCGTGCAGGTCGAGCAGGAGCGCCGGCAGGGCCGCACCTCGGTGGCACTCATCCCGGCGGGGGAGCTCGACGCCGCGGGGGAGCTGCGCGTCGCGGTGGAGGACCAGCTCGGGGCCGGCGCGATCGCCGCGGCTCTGACCGACCTCGGCATCGACCACACGGCGCCGGACGCGGCCGTGGCAGCGGAGGGCTTCCGTGCCCTGCGGCGCGCGGTGAAGCACCTGATCGGGGCGACGGGTTCCGGACGCGAGCTGCAGGCCGGCGTCCCGGCCACCGATCGGATCCGGGCCGCCGGACTGGAGCCGACCAGCACCGCCGACGCGGCCGTCCTCGATGCCGCGGACACCGTCCCCGTCCTGCGCGACGGGCGGTTCACGCGCTACGAGTGAGCGCGCCTTCCGCGTAGGGTCGAGGAATGAGGTTCCTCCCCGCTCTCCTCGTCGACGCCGTCCTCGTCCTCGTCTTCGCCGCCATCGGCCGGGCCTCCCACCAGGAGGACCCGGCAGGGTTCCTTCTCACGGCCTGGCCCTTCCTCGTCGCCCTGCTGCTCGGGCACGCTGTCGCGGCGCTGCTCCCCGGGCGCCCGCGTCGGCCGTGGTCGCTGCCGTGGGGCGCGGTGGTCTGGGCGGTGACGGTCGTCGGCGGCATGCTGCTGCGGCTGCTCAGCGGAGACACCGCGGAGCTGCCCTTCGTCATCGTGGCGACGCTCGTGCTCGGCGTGTTCCTGCTCGGCTGGCGTGGGCTCACCGCGCTCGTCCGTCGCCGACGCGTGACCGCGGCGGCTGCGACGGGGGAGGACTCCGCCGTGCCCGCTCCGGAGGCCGCACCGGTCGCCGAAGAGGTGGCGCCGGAGGATGAGGCGCACACGCCCGATGAGGAGAACCGATCCGCCTCCGATGAGCAGGCCCGTCCCGGCGGCCCGTCGGCCTGACACGGCTCCGCTCGCGCCGCTCCGGCAGGACTCAGCGCGGCGCCTGCGCCGCGAGCCGGGCGTCGGTGGTGATCTCACGACGCGTCCAGGCGAACAGATGTTGCGCGTCGAATGTGCGGGAGCACCGGGCGCAGGACGTGGCTCGCGTCGGGCGCCGGTGGCGGTACGTGACGTGTCCGGCCGGGCATCGCCCCACCCAGGGGGCGAGCTCGACCGCGGTCTCCCCGTGATGCGTCGTACCGCCGACGTAGCCCAGGTCGCGCGCCACGCGCTTCCACGCCGGACCGTGCGCCGCCTTGTGCCCGGCGAGCGCGTGCGCGACCTCGTGCAGCAGCACCTGATGGATGTCGTCGTCCTCGAAGCGGGCGGCGAGATACCGCGACACGGTGATGCGCTTGCGCGTGTAGTCGCACTGCCCGGCGCGACGCTTGGCATGGTCGAAGTCGAACGACCAGCTGTCGTCGAGATGCAACCGGATCAGTGCCTCGCCCCAGACGCGCACGCGGTCAAGTTCCGCCATGCGCTCAGGCTAAGGCATGCCGCGGACACTCAGGCGCATCGGCGTCAGCCCGCGACGAGCTGCGCCGGACGACGACGCTCCACGGCCTCGATGGCCAGCAGCACCGTCTCGAGCTCGCGGTCCTCGGCGCCGGACTCGCGCCGCAGGAACAGCGACTGCTTGAAGCTCTCCCGCGCGGTCTCGTAGTCTCCCGCGTCGTAGGCGTTCTTGCCGTGGTGCTGGTAGGCGAACGCGGCGATCGACAGCCAACGCTGGCCCTCGGCCTCCGTGGCGCAGGTGGCCAGCTCCTGCTCGGCGGCGGCGTGGGCCCCGCGGTACTGCAGGATCGTGGCGTGGAGCACGCGGGCGCGGAGCACGTCCTTGCGCGTGCCGGCCATGCGGGCCTGCCGCACGGCCTCGTCGGCGAGGACGAGGGCGTCGTCGAGGCGACCGAGCACCTTCAGCAGCCACACGCGCTCGAGCAGGGCGGGAAGGCTCCGCTGCTCCTCGATCTCGTCCAGGCGGGCGGCGCACTCATCGAGGTCGACGCGTTCGCGGAGGCTCTCCTGGTCGTATCCCCGGATCAAACTCATTGCTCTCCTTCCGCGCGTCCCCGCGACTGTCCCCGTCCAGTCTGCCTGCCGCTTCCGCGCTCCTCGGGGCGGCGCGCCCGGTCAGCGCAGGAACAGCGACGCATCCGGGCGCGGGGAGGCGACCGCGTCGGCATCGGTGACGATGCGGGCCCCCTGGAGGAAGGCGCGGGCCTCGTCCCCCTGGGCGATCTTCGCGGCGTGCGGGCCGGCGGCCAGTATCCGCGGCAGCCACTCCGTCGGCAGCGGCGCGGCGGATGCCGCCAGCACGAGATTGCCGAAGCGGCGGCCCTTGAGCACCTGGGTGTCGGCGAGGATGCCGATCTCCGGAAGGACCTCGGCGATCGTCGCGGCCTGTCGACGGGCGAACGCGAGACCGGGGCCGTCGGCGACGTTGACCAGCAGCACCCCGCCGGGCGCGAGCAGCGCGGCGAGCTCGCGGTAGAACTCCACGCTCGTGAGGTGGGCGGGGGTCTGCGCGCCCGAGTACACGTCGGAGACGACGAGATCGCAGGCGGTGTGCAGGGCGGCCGGGAGCTTGCGGACTCCCTCCCTGGCATCGCCGATGCGCAGGCGGATCGCCGCCCCCTTCGGCAGCGGGAGGTGCTCGCGGACGAGCTGGACGAGCGGGGCCTCCAGCTCGATGACCTGCTGACGGGACCCCGGCCGCGTCGCGTCGATGTAGCGGGGGATCGTCAGGGCGCCGGCGCCGAGGTGGACGGCGGTGAGCGGTCCGGGGCGGAGCTGGTCGATCACGGCGCCCATCCGCACGATGTACTCGAAGTGCAGGTGGGTGGGGTCGTCCAGATCGACGTGGGACTGCGGGGTCTCGTCGACCACGAGCTCGAAGCCGCTCGTGAACTCGGAGGGGACGATGCGGGCGATTCCGCCGTGGTCGAGACGGGTCTGCGGGTGCTCGGCATCCCGTGATCGCGTCCGTCCCATGTCGTCGAGCCTACGCCGCGCCCGCCTCGGGTCAGCGCTGGTTGCCCACCGCGCAGGTCTCCTGCTCGAGGGTCTGGCCCGAGACCTCCGGCGGGAGGGTCGCGCGGGCATCCGGCGTTGCGGTCGCCTCGGGACCGGGGTCCGACTCCGGGGCCGTGGGCGCCGTGGGAGCGGGGGTGACGAGCTCCACGCCGCGGTGCGTCGTCACGTCTCCGGTGAGCTGCAGCGGTTTGCCGGCCCTCACCGCATCCCAGAGCGCGGCGGCGGCGTCCTCGTCGGGCACGACCTTGTCGTCGTCGAACGGGTCGACGACGTTCGGATACTGCACGAAGGCGAAGTCGCCGAACCTCACGTCCTTGAGAGCGAGCGCGAGCTGCGCCAGCCGCAGCGGGTCGGCGAGCTCGTCGCTGGGGTCGATGTTGTCGGCGATGGCGTTCGTCAGCCGGAGCACCTTGGGGATGTCGGTCAGCGTCTCCTCGCTCAGCACCTTCTTGGCCAGTCGCGACATGTACTGCTGCTGATTGGAGATGCGGGCGAGGTCGCTCTCGTCCCCCACGCCGTGCCGGGTGCGGATGAACTGGAGCGCCTCCACGCCCGAGACCGTCCGCATGCCCGCCGGCCAGTCGATGCCCGTGTGGCGGTCGCGGATGCCGTCGCCGGCGATGCAGACCTCGACCCCGCCTATCGCATCGGTGACGGCCATGACGCCGTCGAAGCTGATCTTGGCGGCGAACTCCACGGGGATGTCACCCAGTTCGCTCACGGTCTTCGCGATACAGGAGAGGCCGGCGTGCTCGAACAGCGAGTTCATCGATGCCTTCTCCATCGCCGACGCGACGGAGCCGTCCTCGCGGGTGCATTCCGGCACGGGCACGCCGAGGTCGCGGGGGAGGGAGACGACGGTCACGTTCCGCGGGGCGGCGGAGACGTGCACGAGGAGGTTCACGTCGTTCCGACTGAGGCCGTCCGCCTCGGCGCAGCGCTCATCGAAGAGCGCGGTGGCCTTCGGGCCGCATTCGTCCGTGCCCACGATGAGGATGCTGAAGGCCTTGTCGTCGGGATACGCGCCGAGGGTGGGCGGGTCGACCTGCGGTGCACCCTCCAGGGTGACGGCCCCGTCGCCCACGCGGTTGAACACGTCCCAGACGAGGAACCCGGCGACCGCCGCGGTCGAGACCAGCACCACGGCGAGTCCGATCCCGAGCCCGCGGAGCACGCGGGACGCGCGTCCGCGTGCAGGGTGCGGGGCATGCCGGGGGAGTGGGCGGCGGTCGGCGTCAGATCCACGTCGGGGCATGCGGGGAGCCTACCCCGGAGGCCTGATGTTACGGCGGTGTGACGATTCTGGGAGGAACTTGCAGGGAATTAGTTAGTCGTGAATACTTTTTCCTATCCCCGGTACGCACCCGATGCACACCTGGACTTTCAAAGAGGAGATCCCCCCATGCACAAGCGCATTCTTCCGGCGGTGGCGCTCGGCGCCGTCGCCACGATCGCTCTGGCCGGCTGTGCCGGCGGCAGCGGTGACAACGGCTCGACCAACGGCGAGGGCCAGGAGCTGACCGTCTGGATCATGAAGGGGACCAACCCCGACGCGACCGCCTTCTACGACAAGGTCTCGGAGGCCTTCGAGGAGGAGACCGGTGCGAAGGTCACCATCGAGGAGATCCAGTGGGCCGACGCCCACGACCGCTTCGTGACCTCGATCGCCGGGAGCACGACCCCGGACATCGCCGAGACCGGCACCACCTGGACCGCGGAGTTCGCCGACGCCGGCGCGCTCCTCCCGCTCGACGAGTACGTCGACGCCGAGGACGGCCTCCGCGACGACCTCGTCGAGGGCCTCGCCGTCGCCGGCACCTACGAGGACGAGCTGTACGGCATGCCGTGGTACGCCGGCGTCCGCTCCATCGTCTACCGCACCGACGTGTTCGAGGAGCTCGGTCTCGAGGCTCCGAAGACCTGGGACGACATCGTCGCCGCGGGTGAGGCCATCAAGGCCGCCAAGCCCGACATGCTGCCCTTCCCCGTCGCGGGCGACGCCGAGTTCCAGGTCTACCCCTGGGTCTGGGGCGCCGGCGGCGAGATCGCCACGAAGGACGGCGACACCTGGACCAGCGAGCTCGACAGCGCCGAGTCGCAGGCCGGCATCGAGTTCTACACGGGTCTGGCCACCGAGCACGGCTTCTCGTCGGCCGGTGCGACCACGTGGAAGGAGACCGACCTCCGGGACGCCTTCACGCAGGGCAACGTCGCGATGATGCTCTCCGGCTCCTGGACGCCGAACGCCCTCATCGAGGCCAACCCCGAGCTCGAGGGCAAGATCGGCGCCGCCGTGATCCCCGGCCAGGACGGCGGCATCGCGCCCTCCGTGCTCGGCGGCTCGCACCTGTCGGTGTTCAACACCACGAAGAACGCCGACCTCGCGTGGGAGTTCGTCAAGCTCATGACCACCGGTGAGTTCGCCGAGCAGTGGTCCGACGAGACCGGCTACTTCCCTGGCGTCCAGTCCGCGATGGAGGAGGCCCTCGCCTCGACCGACCCGCTCGTCGCACCGTTCGCCGAGCAGATGGTCGACGGCGGCGCGTCCGTCCCGGTCACGCCGAACTTCGGCGCCGTGCAGGCGAAGAAGACCACCAACGCCATGATCCAGGCCATCCTCAGCGGGCAGAAGGACGTCGCGACCGCGACGAAGGACGCCGCTGCCGAGATGACCGAACTGCTCAACCAGTAAGGAACCATTCCTTCCATGTCGATGGTGCAAGCGCCACTGCCGGCCACGAAGGCGGAGCCCTCCTCCGCCTCCGTGGCCGGCGGCCGGAAGCGTCGGGGTCTCTCGATCGTCACGGCCCGCCCCTGGCTCCTCCTCGCCCCCGGGCTGATCATCCTCGCGGGGCTGATGCTCTGGCCGCTCGTGCAGGTGTTCCTCTACTCGCTGCAGGACTACGGTCTGCGCGAGATCAACACCGGTGAGAGCAACTGGATCGGGCTGGACAACTACGCCGAGGCGCTCACCAATCCGACCCTGTGGACGGTGGTGCTCCCCAACACGGTCGGCTTCGCGGCCGTCGCGGTGTTCACCACCGTCGCACTCGGAACCCTCGTGGCGCTGCTGCTGGCGCGGCTGGGCACCGTGTGGCGCACCATCGTCTCCAGCTGCATCATGGTCGCGTGGGCGATGCCCGCCGTGACCGGCACGTACGTCTGGACCTTCATCTTCGATGCCGACCGCGGCATCTTCAACAGCGTCCTGCAGGACCTCGGCCTCATCGACGGTCAGGTCAACTGGTTCACCAACCAGTGGTCGTTCTACGCGATCGTGCTGCTGAACGTCGTCCACCACGGCTTCCCGTTCGTGGCCATCACCGTGCTCGCCGGCCTCCTGGGCGTCTCGAAGGAGATGCTCGAGGCCGCGGCGCTCGACGGGGCCGGCGCGTGGCGCCGCTTCTGGAAGATCATCTTCCCGACGCTCAAGCCCGTCTTCTCCGTCGTCATCATCCTGTCGACGATCTGGGACTTCAAGGTCTTCGCGCAGGTCTACCTCATGCCCGGCGGCAGCGGCGGCAACCGTCAGGTGCTCAACCTCGGCGTGTGGTCGTACGTGGAGTCGTTCGGTCAGAACCGCTACGGGTTCGGCGCCGCGCTGGCGGTGCTGCTGACCCTCGTGCTGATCGGCATCACGATCGTCTACATCCGCTCCCTCATGAAGGAGGACGAGCTGTGAACCCCCGCCCCAGGCTCCGGTCGCGCATCGGACTCGGCATCGGCGTCGCCGCCGTCCTCATCTTCACGCTGTTCCCCGTCTACTGGATGGTCTCCAGCGCGTTCGACGGCAAGGCCTCCAGCGGTGGGCAGTCGCTCCTCCCGCAGGAGTTCACGTGGGACAACTTCGCCTTCGTGCTCACCGAGGGCGGCTTCGGCACCTACCTGCGCAACTCCGCCATCGTGGCCCTCGTCACGGTGCTCGTCAGCGCGATCGTCTGCCTGCTCGCGGCGGTCGCCGTGGCGCGGTTCCGCTTCAAGTTCCGCACCACGGTCCTGATGATGATCCTCGTGGTGCAGATGGTGCCGCTCGAGGCCCTGGTCATCCCGCTGTTCCTCCAGGTGAAGAGCCTCGGCCTGCTGAACAGCATCATCGGCCTCATGGTGGTCTACGTGGCGCTGTCGCTCGCGTTCGGCATCTGGATGCTGCGCGGCTTCGTCGCCGCCGTCCCGGTCGAGCTCGAGGAGGCCGCCTACATCGACGGCGCGAGCTGGTGGCGGATGTTCCGCTCGATCCTGCTGCCCCTGGTGATGCCCGGCCTCGTCGCGACGAGCATCTTCAGCTTCATCACGGCGTGGAACGAGTTCATCTTCGCCATGACGATCCTCGGCGCGCAGACCGACCAGTACACGGTCTCGATCGGGCTCAAGTCGTTCTTCGGCCTGTACTCGAACGACTGGGGCAGCATCATGGCCGCCTCCACGATCATCACCGTGCCCGTCATGATCTTCTTCGTCATCGTGCAGCGCCGGCTCTCCGCCGGCATGGTCGCGGGAGCGGTGAAGGGATGACCGACGAGCTCGAGCGCCTCGCGAACGGCGTGCTCTGGCCCGGGTTCCTCGGCACCACGGCGCCCGCCTGGCTCGTGGAGGAGCTGCGCGACGGCCTGGCCGGAGTCGTGTACTTCGGACAGAACGTGGGAGAGGGACTGCCCGCGCTGAGTGCGCAGATCCTCGACGCGAACCCGGACGCCCTGATCGGCGTGGACGAGGAGGGCGGCAGCGTCACGCGGCTGGAGTCCGGGAGCGGCTCGACCCTTCCCGGCGCCGCGCAGCTCGGTGCCCTCGACGACGTGGTCGCGTCGGAGCGGACCGGAGCGGAGCTCGCCCGTCGCGTGCGCGCCGTCGGTGCGAACGTGGTGCTCGGTCCGGTCGCCGACGTCAACACCGACCCGCGCAACCCCGTCATCGGCGTGCGCTCGTTCGGATCCGACGAGGCGCTGGTGACGCGCCACGTCGTCGCCACGGTCGACGGCATCCAGGACGGCGGCGTCGCCGCGTGCGTCAAGCACTTCCCCGGTCACGGCGACACCCACCTCGACTCGCATCACGCGCTTCCCGAGATCGCGCTCGACGTGGCCGAGTACGAACGCGTGCACCTCGAGCCGTTCCGGGCGGCCGTCGAGGCGGGCGTCGACGCGATCATGACCGCGCACATCGTCGTCCCGGCGTGGGGCGCGCAGCCGGCGACCCTCAACCCGCGTGTGCTCGGCATGCTGCGGGAGTGGGGCTTCCGGGGCGTCATCATCACCGATGCGCTGGACATGGCCGCGATCCGCGAGACCGTCGGGCTGGGAGGAGGCGCCGCCCTCGCTCTGGCCGCCGGCGCCGACCTCCTGTGCATCGGAAACCCGACCAACCCCGGCGACGCCGCCCTTCCCGACCAGGACCGCCGCGACTTCCTCGCCGCCCGCGACGGGATCGTGGCCGCGCTGCGTGACGGCTCGCTCTCCCGGGAGCGCGTCGAGGAGGCCGCCGCGCGGGTGTCGGCCCTCGCCACCCGGCTGCGCACGAGCGATGCCTCGGACGAGGAGATCGCCGCGTTCGACGCCGCCGAGATCGTCCGTCGGTCCGTGTCGCTGACCGGCGTCGCACCCGAGGCCGCCGACGCCCTGGCGGTGATCGACGCCCGACGTCGCTCGACGCTCGCGGTGGACAGCGCCGCCTCCTACGTGGCCGAAGCGCTCGCGGGAGACGGCGTCCGGGTGCGGCTCGACGTGGCCGCGCGCACCGTGGACGAGCAGGACGCCGTGATCGACGAGGTCGCCGCGGCGACCGGCACGACGGTCGTCCTCGTGGACCGGCCGGATGCGGAGCCGGCGCAGCGCGCACTCATCGAGCGGACCGCGCTCCGGGATCCGGGAGCGGTCGTGGTGAACGTCGGCCTGCACGTACAGGAGCCGCTGCCGCTGCCCACCATCGAGGTCGGTGCCGCCAGCCGGCTCGGCGCTCAGACCGCGCGGGACGCGCTCCTCGGCCGCTTCGTGCCCCGACAGAGGACGACCGCCGCCGGTTGAGACGGGATCAGCGCATGGACGACGACGTTCTGGCCGTGGTGCGGCGCTCCCTCCCCAAGCTCAGCGCGGCGGAGGGACGCGTCGCCGAGAGGATCCTCGGGGACCCCACCCTCGTGGTGGACCTCGCGATCAACGACCTCGCGCAGCTCTGCCAGACCTCGCTCTCGACCGTCGCCCGGTTCGCGCAGTCGTTGGGCTACAGCGGCTATCGGGAACTCCGGGTGGCCGTCGCCCGCGCGGTCACCCTCGCACAGGCGCAGCAGGCCCGCTTCGGACTCGATTCCACGGCTATCGACCGGGACGACGGGCCGGCCGCGATCGCCGCGAAGCTCGCCGCGCAGGAGATCGACGCGATCGAGAAGACGGCACGGGCCCTGGACGCGGACGCCCTCGACCGGGTCGCGCGGGCGGTGGTCGTCGCCCGGCACATCGACCTGTTCGGGCAGGCGGCGTCGTCGCTGACCGCCCAGGATCTCCAGCTCAAGCTGTCCCGGATCGGCTGCTCGGTGACCCACTCGGCCGATCCGCACCTCGCGATCACCGCGGCCTCGTTGCGGTCGTCCGCCGACGTGGCGATCGCCTTCTCACACGGCGGCGAGACGGCCGAGACGGTCCGCGCCCTGGAGGTCGCGCGGGCCACGGGTGCACTCGCGGTGGCGGTGACGAGCGCTGCGGACTCCCCGCTCGCGGCCATCGCCGACGTCGTGCTCCTCAGCCAGGCCCAGGAGTCGCCGTTCCGGATGGCCGCCATGTCGAGCCGCATCGCGCAGCTCGCGCTCATCGATGTGCTCTTCGTGCGGATCGTGCAGCACCGGGGCGAGCACGTCGCGGTGTCGCTGCAGCGCACGCACGACGCGGTCCCGCCGCGGCGTGGACGTCACGCGGACTGAGGTCGCCCGGTCAGTCGACGTGGTCCCGCGTGCTGGTGATCGCGCGCGTCGCGATGCGGTGGGCGCGGGCCAGGCTCCCACCCAGGGTCAGACCGGTCAGGACGCCCGCGAGGAAGCCCGCGGCGAACGCGTCGCCCGCTCCGATCGTCTCCACGACCGGTACGTCGAGGGCGTCGCTGGCCGCGCGCTCCGCGCCGTCGAACGCGACGGCACCGGCGGGGTGGGTCACGACCAGGTACCGCGGCTCGGGGAACAGCGTCCGCAGGTCGTCCGGTGCGCTCGTCCCGAACACGGCCTCGGCATCCGGCCGGGTGCAGAAGACGATGTCGGCGCGGTGGGCGAGGTCGGTGAGCAGGGCACGCCCCTCGTCCTCCCGCCCCCGCCACAGCGCGGGGCGCCAGTTGAGATCGAAGCTGACGAGGCGGCCGGGTCGGGGCGCCGCCACCAGGGCCTCCTGGGCGGCGCGTGCGGACGGAGAGAGCGCCGGCGTGATGCCAGAGGTGTGCACGAGGGCTGCCGCGGCGAGCAGCTCCGTCGCCACCGGCGACTCCAGCGAACCCGGTGACAGCGCCGCCGCGGCCGACCCCGCACGGTAATAGTGCATGGTCCCGTCCACGGCGCCGTCCGTCCGCGGCGAGAGCTCCTTGACGTAGAGCCCCGTCGGCGCGACCGGGTCGACCTCGACGGCGCGGTCGTCGACCCCGTGCGCACGGAGCTCGGCGGTGAGGAACCGTCCGAACCCGTCGTCTCCGACGCGGGACACGACCGCGGTCCGGATGCCGGCGGAGGCGAGTGCGATCGCGGTGTTCCACTCCGCCCCGGCGAGGGAGCGGTGGAACGTGCGGCAGGTCTCGAGCGGCCCGGCGGTGGCGGAGACGAGGGCGACCAGGCCCTCGCCCAGGCACACGACGAGGGGAGTGGTGTCCGGCACGTTCTGGACATTACCGGATCGACGGCGGCCCCGCGTCGATACCGGATCGCAACATCGGACTCTTGGCATCCGCCGGGCCGCTGGGTACCTTCGAGGAATCACCGTCTCCGCGGCGACGATGCCCGGAGACGCGCAAGGAAGCGCCCGACAGGGAAGGTCATACACACATGCACCAGTCAGCCATGCCTCGGCGAGGACTCGCCGCCGTCACCGGAGCGACCATCGCCGCTCTCGCACTCGCCGGATGCGTCGCCAGCGAGCGCGGGGACAACGGGTCGGAAGGATCGGGTGACGTCGACGGCACCTTCGTCTTCGCCGCCTCCTCGGATCCCGCGAGCCTCGACCCGGCGTTCGCGCAGGACGGCGAGACCTTCCGCGTCTCCCGCCAGATCTTCGAGGGTCTGGTGGGCACGGAACCCGGCACGGCCGACCCGGCACCGCTGCTGGCGGAGTCGTGGGAGTCGTCCGAGGACGGCATGTCCCACACCTTCGCGCTGAAGGAGGGCGTGACCTTCCAGGACGGCACCCCGTTCAACGCCGAGGCCGTCTGTGCCAACTTCGACCGCTGGTACAACTGGACCGGTCTCGCCGCCTCCGAGGCCTTCGGGTACTACTACAACAAGCTCTTCAAGGGCTACGCCTCCAACCCGGAGGACGCGGTCTACAAGTCGTGCACGCCGGACGGCGACAACTCCGTCACCATCGAGCTGAACAAGCCGTTCGCCGGCTTCATCGCCTCGCTGTCGCTGCCGGCCTTCGGCATGCAGAGCCCCTCGGCGATGCAGGAGTTCGGCGCTGACGAGGTCGGCGGCACCGCCGAGGCCCCGCAGCTCTCCGAGTACGCCATGGGACACCCGGTCGGCACCGGCCCCTACCAGTTCGAGGAGTGGGCACCGGGCGAGCAGGTCACGCTCAAGGCCTACGACGACTACTGGGGCGAGGCCGGCCAGATCGACGAGATCATCTTCCGCACCATCGACGACCCGACGGCCCGTCGCCAGGCGCTCGAGTCGGGTTCCATCGACGGCTACGACCTCGTGGGCCCCGCCGACACGAAGGCGCTGGAGGAGGACGACTTCACCATGGTGTCGCGTCCCCCGTTCACGATCCTCTACCTCGCCTTCAACCAGGCGATCCCGGAGCTGCAGGACCCGAAGGTGCGTGAGGCGCTGTCCTACGCGATCGACAAGGACGCCCTCATCAGCCAGGTCCTCCCGGAGGGCACCGAGAAGGCGACGCAGTTCGTCCCGCCGGTGGTCAACGGCTACAACGACGAGGTCACGACCTACGACTACGACCCGGAGAAGGCCAAGGAGCTCCTCGCGGAGGCGGGCTACGACGAGGCGAACCCGCTGGCGCTGGACTTCAACTACCCGGTCAACGTCTCGCGTCCGTACATGCCGGACCCCGAGCAGATCTACACCGTCCTGTCGTCGCAGCTCTCCGAGGTCGGCGTGGAGACCACCCCGGTCTCCGAGGAGTGGGTCGAGTACCTCGACCGCACCACCGGCACCGCCGACCACGGCATCCACCTGCTCGGCTGGACCGGCGACTACAACGACACCGACAACTTCGTCGGCGTCTTCTTCGGCCAGAAGAGCTCCGAGTGGGGCTTCGACAACCCGGAGCTGTTCCAGGCGCTGACCGAGGCGCGCGGGGTCTCCAACCTCGACGACCAGACGGCGCTGTACGAGGACATCAACGAGATGGTCGCGGAGTTCATCCCCGGCGTCCCGCTCGCGCACCCGGCGCCGACGCTCGCCTTCGACCCGCGCGTCGAGAGCTACCCCGCCAGCCCGGTGAACGACGAGGTCTTCACGGACATCGTCCTCACGAAGTAGGCCTGACCTTTTGATATGCCGAGCCCCGGTTCCGCTCCTGCGGAACCGGGGCACGGCGTACCTTCTGATCGACGGAGAACTCTGTGCTGCGCACCATCGGCAGGCGACTGCTGTTCCTCATCCCCACCCTGTTCGGGCTCAGCATCCTGCTGTTCGCCTGGGTCAGGGCCCTCCCCGGCGGCCCCGCGGTCGCCCTCCTCGGCGAGAAGGCCACCCCGGAGGCCATCGCCAGGGTCAACGAGCTCTACGGCTTCAACAAGCCCCTCATCGAGCAGTACTTCATCTGGGTCACCCGGCTGCTGCAGGGCGACTTCGGTACGTCCATCCAGACCAACCGGCCGGTCACGGAGGAGTTCCTCCGCCGATTCCCCGCGACGATCGAGCTGAGCGTCGCGGCGCTCATCTTCGCCATCGGGGTCGGCATCCCGCTCGGATACTGGGCGGCCCGTCGCCACGGAAAGTTCACCGATCACGCGTCGGTCGTGCTGAGCCTCATCGGCATCACGATCCCGGTGTTCTTCCTCGCCTTCATCCTCAAGTACGTCTTCGCCGTGCAGCTGGGCTGGCTGCCCTCGGACGGTCGGCAGGATCCACGGATCGATGCGACCCATCCCACGGGCTTCTACGTCTGGGACGGCATCATCACGGGGGAGTTCGACGCCGCATGGGATGCGATCCTCCACCTGATCCTCCCGGCGCTCGCCCTCGGCACCATCCCGCTCGCGATCATCGTCCGCATCACCAGGGCGAGCGTGCTGGAGGTGCAGAACGCCGACTACGTGCGGACGGGGCGGGCGAAGGGCGTGGGCTCCGCCACCCTGCGCAGCCGGTTCATCCTCCGGAACGCCATGCTCCCGGTCATCACGACGATCGGTCTGCAGACGGGACTGCTCATCTCGGGGGCGGTGCTCACCGAGACGGTGTTCGCCTTCCCCGGCATCGGGTCGTTCCTCGCGCGGGCGATCTTCACGCGCGACTTCCCGGTGCTGCAGGGGTTCATCATCTTCATCGCGATCGCCTACGCCCTCATCAACCTGGCCGTGGACGTGTCGTACAGCTTCATCGATCCGAGAGTGAGAGTGCAGTGATGTCCTCCTCCCTCATCCGAAAGGAGGCGCTCGCATGAGCATCGCCCTCCCACCCGCACAGGGCCCGTCCGCCGAGAGCGGCGGGAGCATCGACACCGTCGCGATCGCCCAGGCCGACCTCAAGGACGGCGGCGGCGGCTTCTGGCGCGACGTCTTCCGCCGGCTCCGGCGCAACCCGACGGCGTGGATCGGCGCCGTCATCGTGCTCCTCTTCCTGCTCGTCGCGGTGCTCGCGCCGGTCCTCGCTCCGTACCCCGAGACCGCGCTCCCTGGGGCGAAGGAGATCACGCCCACGCACATCCCCGGCCCGGGGGAGCTGCCGCAGTTCCCGCTCGGTCTGGACCGGTTCGGCGGCGACGTGCTGTCGAAGCTCATCTGGGGCGCGCAGGCGTCGCTGCTGATCGGCGTCGTCTCCACCGCGATGGGTCTCGTCGGCGGCATGATCCTCGGACTCCTCGCCGGCACGTTCGGCGGCTGGGTCGACACGGTCATCATGCGCGTCGTCGACATCATCCTGTCGGTGCCGAACCTGCTGCTGGCGGTGTCGATCGCCGCGATCCTCGGACAGACGCCGTACGCCGTGATGATCGCCATCGGGGCCTCCCAGGTGCCGATCTTCGCGCGCCTGCTGCGGGCGTCCATGCTCCAGCAGCGCTCCAGCGACTATGTGCTGTCGGCGCAGACACTCGGCCTCGGCCGCGGCCGGATCACGATGTCGCACGTCCTCCCGAACGCCATCGGTCCGGTCATCGTGCAGGGCACCCTGACCCTCGCGACCGCGGTCATCGACGCGGCAGCGCTGTCGTTCCTCGGTCTCGGCGGCGGCGGGCCCGCGACCGCCGAGTGGGGCCGCATGCTCACGTACGCACAGGCCGAGCTGGCGATCGCCCCGTGGCTGGCGTTCCTCCCCGGCATCTGCATCGCCGTCACCGCGCTGGGCTTCACCCTGCTCGGCGAGGCGCTGCGTGAGGCCATGGACCCGAGGACGAGGGCACGATGAACATCCATGACGAGGGCGCCGTGCGCGCCGCGAAGGAGAACGGCATGGCGGACGAGCCCCTGCTGTCGGTCGAGGGCCTGGCGGTGGACTTCGCCACCATGGACGGCGTCGTGCACGCCGTCGAGGGCGTCGACCTCGAGATCCGCCCCGGGGAGACGGTGGCGATCGTCGGCGAGTCCGGTTCCGGCAAGTCGACCACCGCGATGGCGATCATCGGTCTGCTCGCGGGCGGGGGGAAGGTGGCCGCCGGCAGCATCAGACTCGACGGGCGGGAGATCTCCCGCGCCTCCGAGAACGAGTTGCGGTCGATCCGCGGACGGGACATCGGCCTCGTGCCGCAGGACCCCATGTCCAACCTCAACCCGGTCGCGAAGATCGGCACCCAGGTCGCCGAGACGCTGCTCGCCCACGGCCTCGCCACCCGGCAGAACGTGCAGTCCAAGGTCGTCGAGGCGCTCACCGCCGCCGGCCTCCCGGATCCGGAGAGCCGTGCGAAGCAGTACCCGCACGAGTTCTCCGGCGGCATGCGGCAGCGGGCGCTCATCGCGATCGGGCTGGCGTGCAAGCCGCGGCTGCTCATCGCGGACGAGCCCACCAGCGCCCTGGACGTGACCGTGCAGCAGACCATCCTCGACCAGATCGGCGAGATGACCAGGGAGCTCGGCACCGCCGTGCTCCTCATCACGCACGACCTCGGGCTCGCCGCCGAGCGGGCCGAGCGGGTGATCGTGATGCACCGCGGCAAGGTCGTCGAGCAGGGTCCCGCGCGGCAGATCCTCGAGGATCCGCAGCACCCGTACACCCAGTCGCTCGTGAAGGCCGCGCCGTCGGTCGCGGTGGCACGGCTGCGCCCGGAAGCCTTCGTGCAGGGCGCTTCGACAGGCTCAGCGACCCAGGAGGAGGCCGGGTCAGCGACCCAGGAGGGCGCTTCGACAGGCTCAGCGACCCAGGAGGGCGCTTCGACAGGCTCAGCGACCCAGGAGAAGGCTGGGTCCCTGAGCTCGTCGAAGGGCAACATCGTCGAGATCGAGAACCTCACGAAGGTGTACCCCGTGCGCGGCAAGCACGAGGACTTCGTCGCGGTCGACGGCGTCTCGCTCGCGATCCCGCGCGGCGAGACCGTCGCGATCGTGGGGGAGTCGGGGTCGGGCAAGACCACGACCGCGCGCATGCTCCTCAAGGTGATCGAGCCCACGAGCGGCCTCATCCGCTACGAGGGCAAGGACATCTCGACCCTGAGCCGCGCGGAGACGAAGGACTTCCGGCAGCGGGTGCAGCCCATCTTCCAGGATCCGTACTCCAGCCTGAACCCCATGTTCACGATCGAGCGGCTGATCGCGGAGCCGCTGGAGTTCTACAAGCGGGGGAGCGGAGCAGACCGGCGCAAGCGCGTGCGGCAGCTCCTGGACGACGTCGCGCTGCCGCAGTCGATGCTGCGGCGCTACCCGTCCGAGCTCTCCGGCGGGCAGCGTCAGCGCGTGGCGATCGCGCGGGCACTGGCCCTGTCGCCTGACCTCATCGTGTGCGACGAGCCCGTGTCGGCGCTCGACGTGCTCGTGCAGGACCAGATCCTGCGGCTGCTGGGCGACCTGCAGCGGGAGTACGGCCTGAGCTACCTGTTCATCTCGCACGACCTCGCGGTGGTGCGGCTCATCAGCGACTACGTGTGCGTGATGAAGGACGGGAAGCTCGTGGAGGCCGCGTCGTCGGAGGAGATCTTCACGAACCCCCGTGACCCCTACACGCGCCGCCTCCTCGCCTCGATCCCCGGCAACGAGCTCAACATCGCGTCCTGACCCGAGACCCCGGTTTCGCGTCGAAACCCCGCCCTGCCCCCGCGGCGAGGGCGGGGTTTCGACGCGAAGGCGGGGTCTCGGCCGTCCCATTACCGCAGCGAGGAAGATTGGTCAAGGATTGCGCTTGCCATGTCGTGAGATCGCGTCTATAGTTGGTAGTTGCGCTCGCTTCTCCCTGCCCTCATATGGTGGTCGGCATCTCGTGAGCTTCTGAGCGCACTCCACCTGACGACAAAGGAATCGAGAAGCCCTGCGGGGCTCACGGAGGTTATTCCCTTGGCTGCTGCTCCCAACGCATCCACATCCACCACCACCAAGAACGGACGCGGAGCTTCCCGTCTCTCGTTCGCCAAGATCTCCGACACGCTGACGGTCCCGGACCTTCTCGCCCTGCAGACCGAGTCCTTCGGTTGGCTGGTCGGCAACGACGCCTGGAAGGCGCGCGTGGCCGAGGCCAAGGCCGCCGGTCGCACCGACGTGAACGAGAACAGCGGTCTGGGCGAGATCTTCGAGGAGATCTCCCCGATCGAGGACCTCGGCGAGACGATGCAGCTGTCGTTCACGAACCCGTACCTCGAGCCCGAGAAGTACTCCATCGAGGAGTGCAAGGAGCGCGGCAAGACGTACGCGGCCCCGCTCTACGTCGAGGCCGAGTTCATGAACCACCTCACGGGTGAGATCAAGACTCAGACGGTCTTCATGGGCGACTTCCCGCTGCAGACCGACAAGGGCACGTTCATCATCAACGGCTCCGAGCGCGTCGTCGTCTCGCAGCTCGTGCGCTCGCCGGGTGTCTACTTCGACAAGACCCCCGACAAGACGTCCGACAAGGACATCGTGTCGGCGCGCGTCATTCCGAGCCGCGGCGCGTGGCTCGAGTTCGAGATCGACAAGCGCGACCAGGTCGGCGTCCGCGTCGACCGCAAGCGCAAGCAGTCCGTCACGGTCTTCCTCAAGGCGCTGGGCATGACCAGCGAGGAGATCCTCGCGGAGTTCGCCGGCTACACCTCGATCGAGGAGACGCTCGCGAAGGACACCATCGTCACCAAGGAAGACGCGCTGCGCGACATCTACCGCAAGCTGCGTCCGGGCGAGCAGGTCGCCGCCGAGGCCGCCCGCGCGCTGCTCGACAACTTCTACTTCAACCCGAAGCGCTACGACCTCGCCAAGGTCGGCCGGTACAAGATCAACCACAAGCTGGGTCTCGACACCCCGCTGACGGAGTCGGTGCTGACGGTGCAGGACATCGTCGCCACCATCAAGTACCTCGTGCGTCTGCACGCGGGCACCGAGGAGACCTTCGAGGGCATCCGCGGCGGCAAGAAGACCGAGATCCGTCTCGCGACCGACGACATCGACAACTTCGGCAACCGTCGCATCCGCGCGGTCGGCGAGCTGATCCAGAACCAGGTCCGCACCGGTCTGTCCCGCATGGAGCGCGTCGTCCGCGAGCGTATGACCACGCAGGACATCGAGGCCATCACGCCGCAGACCCTGATCAACGTGCGTCCCGTCGTCGCCGCGATCAAGGAGTTCTTCGGAACCTCGCAGCTGTCGCAGTTCATGGACCAGAACAACCCGCTCGCGGGTCTGACCAACAAGCGTCGTCTGTCGGCTCTGGGCCCCGGTGGTCTGAGCCGCGACCGCGCCGGCGTCGAGGTCCGTGACGTCCACCCCTCGCACTACGGCCGCATGTGCCCGATCGAGACCCCGGAAGGCCCGAACATCGGCCTGATCGGTGCGCTCGCGACCTTCGCGCGCATCAACTCGTTCGGCTTCATCGAGACCCCGTACCGCAAGGTCGTCGACGGTGTCGTGACCGACCAGATCGACTACCTGACCGCCTCCGAGGAGGTCGACTACAACATCGCGCAGGCCAACGCGCCGCTCGATGCGAAGGGTCGCTTCCGCGAGAGCCACGTGCTCGCGCGCCCGAAGGGCGGCAGCGGTGAGGTCGACCTGTTCCTCCCGGAGGAGATCGGCTACATCGACGTCTCGCCGCGCCAGATGGTGTCGGTCGCGACCTCGCTCGTGCCCTTCCTCGAGCACGACGACGCGCAGCGCGCGCTCATGGGCGCCAACATGCAGCGTCAGGCCGTGCCGCTGCTCCGCAGCGACTCGCCTCTCGTCGGAACCGGTATGGAGGGCTACACCGCCATCGACGCCGGTGACGTGATCACCGCCGAGAAGGCCGGTGTCGTCTCCGAGGTCTCCGCGGACCGCGTCGTGGTCATGCTCGACGAGGGCGGCACGCAGGAGTACCACCTGCGCAAGTTCGACCGCTCGAACCAGGGCACCTCCTACAACCAGAAGGTCGTCGTCAACGCCGGTGAGCGCGTCGAGGTCGGAGAGGTCATCGCCGATGGCCCCGCCACCGAGAACGGCGAGCTGGCCCTCGGAAAGAACCTCCTCGTCGCGTTCATGACGTGGGAGGGCTACAACTTCGAGGACGCCATCATCCTGAGCCAGGACCTGGTGAAGGACGACACCCTCTCCTCGATCCACATCGAGGAGTACGAGGTCGACGCCCGCGACACGAAGCTCGGCAAGGAGGAGATCACCCGTGACCTCCCCAACGTCAGCCCGGAGCTGCTGAAGGACCTCGACGAGCGCGGCATCATCCGCATCGGCGCCGAGGTCCGCCCCGGCGACATCCTCGTCGGCAAGGTCACGCCGAAGGGCGAGACCGAGCTGTCGGCCGAGGAGCGCCTGCTCCGCGCGATCTTCAACGAGAAGAGCCGCGAGGTCCGCGACACGTCCCTGAAGGTGCCGCACGGCGAGCAGGGCACGATCATCGCGGTCAAGGAGTTCAACGCCGAGGACGGCGACGACGAGCTCGGCTCCGGCGTCAACCGCCGCGTCGTGGTCTACATCGCCCAGAAGCGCAAGATCACCGAGGGTGACAAGCTCGCCGGCCGCCACGGCAACAAGGGTGTCATCGCGAAGATCCTCCCCATCGAGGACATGCCGTTCCTCTCGGACGGCACGCCGGTCGACATCGTCCTCAACCCGCTCGGCATCCCGGGCCGAATGAACTTCGGCCAGGTGCTCGAGACCCACCTCGGGTGGATCGCGAAGCAGGGCTGGAAGGTCGAGGGCACCCCGGAGTGGGCCGCTAAGCTGCCGCAGCAGGCCTTCGAGGCCGCGCCCGGCACCAAGGTCGCCACCCCGGTGTTCGACGGTGCCAGCGAGGAGGAGATCTCCGGTCTGCTCGACTCGACGCTCCCGACCCGTGACGGCCTGCGCCTGATCGACTCGAGCGGCAAGACGCAGCTGTTCGACGGCCGCTCCGGCGAGCCGTTCCCGGCGCCGATCTCCGTGGGCTACATGTACATCCTGAAGCTCCACCACCTGGTGGACGACAAGATCCACGCCCGCTCCACCGGTCCGTACTCGATGATCACCCAGCAGCCGCTCGGTGGTAAGGCGCAGTTCGGTGGACAGCGCTTCGGTGAGATGGAGGTGTGGGCCCTCGAGGCCTACGGTGCGGCGTACGCCCTCCAGGAGCTCCTCACGATCAAGTCCGACGACATCCTCGGCCGCGTCAAGGTGTACGAGGCGATCGTCAAGGGCGAGAACATCCAGGAGCCCGGCATCCCCGAGTCGTTCAAGGTGCTCATGAAGGAGATGCAGTCGCTCTGCCTGAACGTCGAGGTCCTCTCGGCCGACGGCACGCTGGTCAACCTCCGCGACACCGACGACGAGGCGTTCCGCGCCGCAGAGGAACTCGGTATCAACATCTCCAGCCGCTTCGAGGCCGCCTCGATCGACGAGATCTAACCCTTCGACGGGCTCAGGGACCCAGGTTCCTGGGATCAGGACCCACCGGGTCGCTGAGCCCGTCGAAGCCCAGACTTCTCAAAAAGAATTTCCGACACAGGAGAACTAGTGCTCGAGTCCACAACTTTCGATGAGCTTCGCATCGGCCTGGCGACCGCAGACCACATCCGCGCGTGGTCCTACGGCGAGGTCAAGAAGCCCGAAACCATCAACTACCGCACCCTCAAGCCGGAGAAGGACGGTCTCTTCGGAGAGCAGATCTTCGGCCCGTCCCGTGACTGGGAGTGCGCCTGCGGCAAGTACAAGCGCGTCCGCTTCAAGGGCATCGTCTGCGAGCGCTGCGGCGTGGAGGTCACCAAGAGCTCCGTCCGTCGTGAGCGCATGGGTCACATCGAGCTCGCCGCTCCCGTCACCCACATCTGGTACTTCAAGGGCGTGCCCTCGCGCCTCGGCTACCTGCTGGACATGGCGCCGAAGGACCTCGAGAAGGTCATCTACTTCGCCGCGTACATGGTCATCTCGGTCGACGAGGATGCCCGTCACCGCGACCTGGGCACCCAGGAGAACAACATCCGTCTCGAGCTGAAGACGCTCGGCGACCGCCGCGACTCGAAGATCGCGGAGCGCCTGGCGAAGCTGGAGGAGGAGCTCGCGGCCCTCGAGGCCGAGGGTGCCAAGGCCGACGCCAAGAAGAAGGTCAAGGACGCCGCCGAGAAGGAGATGTCGCTCATCCGCAAGGGTGCCGACGAGGCGATCCTGAAGCTGGAGCGCGTGTGGGAGGACTTCCGCACGCTCGAGGTCGGTGCCCTGCGTCCGGAGGACGACGTCTTCCACGAGCTGCAGGACCGCTTCGGCCAGTACTTCGAGGCCTACATGGGTGCCGAGGCGATCCAGCGTCGCCTGGCCGCTTTCGACCTGGCCGCCGAGGCCGAGAACCTGCGTCTGCAGATCTCGGAGGGCAAGGGCCAGCGCAAGATCCGTGCGATCAAGCGCCTCAAGGTCGTCAGCTCGTTCCTCGAGACCGGCATGAGCCCGGCCGCGATGGTTCTCGACGTCGTCCCGGTCATCCCGCCGGAGCTGCGTCCGATGGTCCAGCTCGACGGTGGCCGCTTCGCGACCTCCGACCTGAACGACCTGTACCGCCGCGTGATCAACCGCAACAACCGTCTCCGTCGCCTGATCGACCTCGGTGCCCCCGAGATCATCGTCAACAACGAGAAGCGGATGCTGCAGGAGGCCGTCGACGCCCTGTTCGACAACGGCCGCCGCGGTCGCCCCGTCACCGGTACCGGCAACCGCGCCCTGAAGTCCCTGAGCGACATGCTCAAGGGAAAGCAGGGTCGCTTCCGCCAGAACCTGCTCGGCAAGCGCGTCGACTACTCGGGCCGTTCGGTCATCGTCGTCGGCCCGCAGCTGAAGCTGCACCAGTGCGGTCTGCCCAAGCAGATGGCGCTCGAGCTCTTCAAGCCGTTCGTCATCAAGCGCCTGATCGACCTCGGTCACTCGCAGAACATCAAGGCCGCGAAGCGCGCCGTCGAGCGCACCCGTCCCGAGGTCTGGGACGTGCTCGAGGAGATCATCCGCGAGCGTCCGGTGCTGCTGAACCGTGCACCCACCCTGCACCGTCTCGGCATCCAGGCGTTCGAGCCGCAGCTCGTCGAGGGCAAGGCCATCCAGCTGCACCCGCTCGTCTGCGCGGCGTTCAACGCCGACTTCGACGGTGACCAGATGGCCGTGCACCTGCCGCTGTCGGTCGAGGCTCAGGCCGAGGCCCGCGTGCTCATGCTCGCGTCGAACAACATCCTGAAGCCGTCGGACGGCCGTCCGGTGACCCTGCCCTCGCAGGACATGATCATCGGTCTGCACCACCTGACGACGGTCAAGGCCGGCGCCAAGGGCGAGGGTCGTGCGTTCGGCTCCGTCGGCGAGGCACAGCTCGCGTACGACGAGGGCACGCTCGACCTGCAGGCGAAGGTCCGCATCCGCATCCCGGGTCTGGCCTTCCTCGAGGGCGAGGCTCCCGAGGGCTACGAGAAGCACGGCCTGGTCGACGCTTCGCTGGGTCAGGCGATCTTCAACGACGCGCTCCCGAAGGGCTACCCCTTCGTGCGCGAGCAGGCCGACAAGGGCAAGCTGTCGCAGATCGTCAACAAGCTGGCCGAGGAGTACCCCAAGGTCGAGACGGCCGCCACGCTGGACCGCATCAAGGACGCCGGTTTCTACTGGGCGACCCGTTCGGGTGTGACCGTCGCGCTGAGCGACATCCTCACCCCGCCGAACAAGGCGGAGATCGTCGCGGGCTACGAGAAGCAGGCCGCGAAGGTCCAGTCCCAGTACGAGAAGGGCCTCACGACCGACGCCGAGCGTCGTCAGGAGCTCATCAAGATCTGGACCGAGGCGACCGACGAGGTGCAGGCCGCGATGAAGGCGCACTTCCCGGAGGACAACACCATCAACCGCATGGTGTCCTCCGGCGCCCGTGGTAACTGGCTGCAGATCCGGAACATCGCCGGTATGCGTGGTCTGGTGAACAACCCCAAGGGTGAGATCATCCCGCGTCCGATCATCTCCTCGTACCGCGAGGGTCTGTCGGTGGCGGAGTACTTCATCGCGACGCACGGTACCCGTAAGGGTCTGGCCGACACCGCTCTGCGTACCGCCGACTCGGGTTACCTGACCCGTCGTCTGGTGGACGTCTCGCAGGACGTCATCATCCGCGAAGAGGACTGCGGCACGTCGAAGGGCCTCGAGCTCCCGATCGCCGCTCCGAACTCGCAGGGTGAGCTGGTGCGCGACGCGAACGTCGAGAACTCGGTGTTCGCCCGCACGCTGGCCTCCGACGTGGTGAGCGAGTCGGGCGAGGTTCTCGCTTCGGCCGGCGACGACGTGGGCGACGTGCTCATCGACAAGCTCGTCGGACTCGGTGTCGAGACCATCAAGGTCCGTTCGGTCCTGACGTGCGACTCCGCCGTCGGTGTGTGCGCGCAGTGCTACGGCCGTTCGCTCGCGACCGGCAAGACCGTCGACATCGGCGAGGCCGTCGGCATCATCGCGGCCCAGTCGATCGGTGAGCCCGGTACCCAGCTGACGATGCGTACCTTCCACACCGGAGGTTCGGCGTCGGCGGATGACATCACGCAGGGTCTGCCCCGTGTGCAGGAGCTGTTCGAGGCGCGTACCCCCAAGGGTGCGTCGCCGATCGCGGAGGCCGACGGCCGCATCACGATCGACGAGACCGAGAAGGCCAAGAAGGTCATCCTGACGCCCGACAACGGCGACGAGCCCGTCGTCTACCCGGTGCTGAAGCGTGCCACCCTCCTCGTCGAGGACGGCCAGCACGTCTCGGTCGGTCAGCCCCTGCAGGTCGGCACGCTCGACCCCAAGGAGGTCATGCGCGTCATGGGTGCCCGTGAGGTGCAGAAGTACCTCGTCGGCGGCGTCCAGGGCGTCTACCGCTCGCAGGGTGTGCCGATCCACGACAAGCACATCGAGGTCATCGTCCGTCAGATGCTCCGCAAGGTCACCGTCGTCGATCACGCCGACACGACCCTGCTGCCGGGTGAGATGGTCGACCTGAAGCGCTACCAGCAGATCAACCGCGAGGCCGTGGCCGAGGGCAAGCGCCCCGCGTCCGGTCGCCCGGAGCTGATGGGTATCACGAAGGCGTCGCTCGCGACCGAGTCGTGGCTGTCCGCTGCGTCCTTCCAGGAGACGACCCGCGTGCTCACGCAGGCCGCCATGGAGGGCAAGCGCGACCCGCTGGTCGGTCTCAAGGAGAACGTCATCATCGGAAAGCTCATCCCTGCCGGAACCGGTCTCTCGAAGTACCGCGACGTCACGGTCGAGGCCACCGAGGAAGCCAAGAGCGAGCGCTACCCGAACCGGATCTTCGCATCCGACGGTGCGTACGCGGACGGCGACTTCGGCTACGTCGACTTCGACGCGTTCTCGACGGACGACATCACCCCCGGTACCTACAACTGAGGTGTGAGTGAGTGAACGAAGGCCCCGGGGTTCTCCCCGGGGCCTTCGTCGTCCCTCGGCCCGTTCGGGTGTGCACAACTTCGGAGATACCGGGACGGCAGGCCGCCGTCGGCTGCTCGTGACGGCATGGAGGCCCAGGTCTCCTGAGTTATGCACACGGTTCGGCGCTGCTTCGGGGCGCGGGCGGCGCGGTAGGGTCGGCGAGTGAGCACTGAGACTTCCCCCGGCGGCGCGGCCGTCGTCATCGGAGACGCCCTGATCGACGAGATCCGGGATGACAGCGGCGTCCGTGAGTTCGTCGGTGGAGCGGCCCTGAACGTGGCGGTCGGGCTGCGCCGGCTCGGCATCCCCACGACCCTCATCGCGATGGTGGGGGAGGATGTCGCGGGCGCGCACATCCGCGAGTACCTGGCCGATCACGGCGTGCGGCTGATCGCGAGCGTGGCGCCGCACGGGTCGTCGCGGGCCGTCGTGACCCGGGCCGCGAACGGCGAGCCGAGTTACGTCTTCAATCGCGCGGCCCAGGAGCGGACCATCCGGTACTCGGACGAGGCGAGGGCCGCCATCGGCGACGCGGACATCGTCGCCGTGAGCTGCTTCCCCTTCGATGCCCCCGAGGAGGTCGACGCCCTCGCGGCCGCAGTGGAGGACGCGCGGCTGGCGATCGACCCGAACCCGCGCACCGGCATGCTGTCCGACCGCGAGGAGTTCGTCCGCGGCTTCGAGCGGCTGGCTTCGAGGGCCGAGCTGGTGAAGGTCGGTGCCGACGACGCTGCCGTGCTCTACGACGGCGACCTCGACGCCCTGCGCGCGCGGCTCCGGAGCCTCGGAGTCACCGCTGTGCTCGCGACGGCCGGGGCAGACGGCGCGGTGCTCGAGTCGGACGGCGGGTCGGTCTCGGCTCCCATCTCGGCGCTCCCTGGTCGCGTGGTCGACACAGTGGGGGCTGGGGATGCGACTCTCGCCGCCGTCGCCGCCGGGCTGGTGGACGGCGGCCCGAAGGCGGCCGAGGAGTGGACGGCCCTGCTCACGCGCGCGATGGACGTGGCCGCCGCGACCTGCCGCGCCGAGGGCGGGCTGCTGCGCACACCGGAGTCGCT
This sequence comes from Microbacterium meiriae, assembly GCF_025143875.1. Taxonomy (NCBI): domain Bacteria; kingdom Bacillati; phylum Actinomycetota; class Actinomycetes; order Micrococcales; family Microbacteriaceae; genus Microbacterium; species Microbacterium meiriae. The sequence continues at coordinate 55,834 of NZ_JAMBDU010000008.1, forward strand.
GGCCGTCGCCGACCGCGGCGTGTACGGGAGCTGACGCCTCGATTTCTCGCGCCCGCATCCGGCAGGTATGATTGTTCTTCGTGCCCCCGGTTGGCTGTTCAAGTCGGACGGGTGCGCTCTGGCGAGTTACCCAAGTGGCCAAAGGGATCTGACTGTAAATCAGCCGTCTTCGACTTCGGGGGTTCGAATCCCTCACTCGCCACCACGGAAGCCCCCGCTCGCGGGGGCTTCTCGCGTTCCCGGCCTCACCTCCGCGCCGAGTTCCTAGACTGGAGCGATGCGACCTCTCACCGAAGCCGACGTCCGGGCCTCGTTCGTGAACGCGGACGCCGACGAGCTGCGCGTCATGGAGATGCCGCACGACTTCCTCCTCGTGGACTGGGACTACCTCGACTTCTTCGCCTGGCGCGACCCGAGTGCCGGCAAGCGCGGCTACGTCCTGATCCCGCACGAGGGGCGCGTGGTCGGCGTGGTGCTGCGGGCGTCGGAACCAGGGCGCGGGCGCTCCGGCATGTGTAACATCTGCCACACGATGCAGCCGGGCAACCAGGTGGCGTTGTTCGCCGCCCGGCGCACGGGGGAGGCGGGGGAGCGCGGCGACTCGGTCGGCACCTACATCTGCGCCGACCTGTCCTGCCACGAGAACGTGCGCCTGGCGCATCCGCTCGCACCGAACGAGATCCGGGCGGCGGGACAGGTCGACTTCCGCCTCGACGGCACCCGGCGGCGGATGGAGCGGTTCGTCGCTCGCGTCTGGGACGGCTCCTGAGCGCGGCTAGCCTGGAGGCATCCGCCTGTGCTCGAAGGAGAAGCCATGAGTGATGCCGTCCTGTTCGCCGTCGACGAGGGGATGGCGCGGCTGACGCTGAACCGTCCGACCCGCCTCAACGCGTTCAACGCCGATCTGGCGTACGCCTGGCGGGATGCGACGGTCGAGGCGACGTCGCGCGACGACGTGCAGGCCATCCTCATCGACGCGGCGGGACCGGCGTTCTGCGCGGGCGGCGACGTGATCGACATGGCGATGACCATGGGGTCGTCCGGGGCGGAGATCACCGCGCTGGCCGAGGTCATCAACACCGGGATCCGCGCGCTCACGGAGTCGAGCGTGCCCGTGGTCGCCGCCGCGCACGGGGCGACGGCCGGCGGTGGACTCGGCATCCTGCTCGCCACGGACTACGCCGTGGTGGGCTCGCGGTCGCAGCTCGGGAGCCTGTACGCGAACATCGGCCTCACGCCCGACCTCTCCGTGTCGGCGCAGCTCGCGCGGGCCGTCGGCCAGCGCCGCGCCCTCCAGCTGGTGCTGCAGGACCGGCTGCTCACCGCCGCGGAGGCCCTCGACTGGGGGCTGGTGGCCGAGGTCGTGGAAGGCGAGGACAGCAGGACGGAAGCCGACCGGGTCCGTGCGCGGGCCGAGGAGGTCGCGCGGTTCTGGCTCGCCGGGGCCGCCGACGCGTACGGACAGGCCAAGCGGCTGGTGCGGTCGCAGCCGGAGCGCACGTTCGCCGAGCAGTTGAGCGAGGAGGCCCGGTCCATCGGCGCCGCCCTGGAGACCCCGGACGCGCAGGCGCGGGTCGCGGCCTTCGCTGAGGCATCCGCGAAGAAGGCCGGCTGACCCCTCCTCCCCAGAGCGCGGTCGCTTCCCGATCTCCCGCGCGCCTGAGGGAAGCCGGAACAAGCGGGCCTGCGCGTGGCAGGATGAAGGCATCGCCGCTCGACGAGAGGATCCCCATGTCCCATCCGGACACCGCACGGCTGCAGCCGCAGGGTGACAAGAAGAACATGTCGCTGCTCATCAGGGGGTCGCTGTGGGTCGCCATCGGCGCCCTCATCGCCGCCGCACTGGTCTGCGTCGTGTGGGTCCTGGTCGGTGATCAGAACGGCCTCATCGGTCGTGCCTTCCTCACGATCCTCCTGCTCGCCGCCTTCGCCGGAATCGCCATCCTCGAGGCGGGCCTCGCGCCGAACCGGCCGGACTGGCTCCAGCTCGCCAGCATGGTCACCTGGGTCGTCGCGCTCCTCGTCGGCCTTGTGAAGATCTGGCTTCCGGAAGACGGCCTCTATTTCGGCGCGGAACGGTTCTTCCAGCTGCTGCTCGTGATCGGGATCCTTCAGCTCGCACTGCTCCACGTGCGGCTGTTCACCCGTGCCGCGCAGCGACACGTCACGACCTTCACGAAGGTGATCCACATCGTGACGATCGTCTTCCTCGGTGCCCTCGTCGCGCTGCTGGTGTTCTTCCTCGCGTTCCCGAACACCTTCGACTACACCGAGCTGTACTGGCGCATCGTCGTCGCCCTCACGATCCTCGTCGCCGTCGGCACCACGCTGATTCCGCTGCTGAACGCCCTGTTCGCGCCGAAGAAGGCTCCCGCCGCCCGTCCCGTCGCTTCCGCCCCGTCCTGGCCGACCTACGCCGATGGGATCACGCCACTCCCGGTCCTCCCGGACGGCAGCCCGGACTGGAACGCCTACTACACGGGGTACCCCTCGACGGCCCCTCCGGCACTGGGTCAGGCGCCCGCCACGGCGTTCCCCGTGGCGACGCCGCCCCTTGCGCCGACGACTCCGGCCCTTCCCGACTTCGGCGCTCCTCCCGCTCCGGGACCCGTGCCGCCCGCGCCTGACCGACCCGCTCCGCCGCAGCCGGCGTCGGCACCCGCTCAGTCGGCGCCTCCGCAGCCGGCCCCGCCGCAGCCCGCGTCGCCCGCCCAGGGTGAGCCCCCGGCCTTCCCGCCGCCGCCGCCCGCCCCCTCGCACCCGGCGCCGTGATCGACGCTCTCGAGCTCAGCGCCCTGGCGGCCGAGATCGCCGAGGAGGCGGGAGCTCTCGCTCGGACCCGTCGACGGGAGGGCGTACGCCTCGCCGCGACAAAGTCGACGCTCGCCGACATCGTCACGGACGCCGACCGCGAAGTCGAGGAGCTGATCCGCGAGCGCCTGCGCGCGGCGCGACCGGCGGACGGCTTCCTCGGTGAGGAGTCGGGCGCGGCCACCGGCGACAGCGGGATCACCTGGGTGGTCGACCCCATCGACGGCACGGTGAACTACGCCTACGGCATCCCGGCGTACAACGTGAGCATCGCAGCCGTCAGCGGTCCGCCGGAGCCGGACGAGTGGGAGGCGCTGGCCGCGGCCGTGCACGCACCCGCCGTGGGGGAGACCTTCACGGCTGCTCGCGGCCACGGGGCCTGGTCGGACGGCGTCCGGCTCGCGGTCACCGAGGTGACCGACGCCGGCGCGCTCCTGGCGACCGGATTCGGCTACGACCCGACGACCCACGACGGCGACCTCGCGACGGTCCGGCGGGTGATGCCGATCGCCCGTGACCTCCGTCGTATGGGGTCGGCGGCCCTGGATCTGGCCTATGTGGCGGCCGGCCGACTGGACGGATATTTCGAGCGCGGGCTCAAGCCGTGGGACCATGCCGCGGGCGCGCTGCTCGTCCAGGAGGCGGGTGGCCGGGCCAGCCGGATCGATCGGGAATCGCCGCGGCCTTTCCTGATCGCGGGCGGCGTGACCCTGCACGACCGACTCCGCGCTATCCTCGATGAGGAAAAACCCTGACCGATCCATGGCATTCACAGGTCGATCGGGGTAGTGTTTACCCGATCGTTACTTTCACCACCCGAAGGTGAGAGTTGTCATTGCGCCCCCGAGCATCACGAACGACCGAGAGATTAGCTTTGCCCTTCGAGAACCCCCAGGCTGCGGCTGCGCCCACGCGCCGGTCCAGCCGCCCTCGCACTGCGGCCTCCGAGGCCTCGGCGAGCGGGTCGACGGCACCCCTCGCTGACGCGGAGACCGTGATCGCCCTCGCTGCTGTCATCCCGCTCTCCCGTCGCGCCGCGCGTCAGCGTCAGGCCGACGTCCCTCCGGTGCCCGCCGCGCCGGAGGAGCCCTTCATTGCGGCGGCTCCCGCGCCTGCCATCGCCGATGTCCCCGCGGTGCCCGTCGTCGCGGAGATCGTCGAGAAGGCCGAGGACACCGTTCCGGTCGAGGACATCGCCCCGGCGTCGGAGCCCTTCGTCGCCGAAGCCGACGCCGAGGGTGACGCCTTCGAGCGCGCCTCCCGCGCCTTCCGCACCACCGGCTCCATCCCGACGTCGTCGGCGTCCCGCCGTTCGGCCTTCGCCCCGAATGCCGCGTCGCAGACCGCGCCGAAGATCGACACCGCAGGCCTCGCGGCCGTCGGTCCTCGCCGCACGCGCAGCATCCGCAAGGCCCTCACTGCCGGTGCCACCGTCGGAGCCATGGGCCTCGCCGGCCTCCTGGCCGTGTCCATGACGCTTCCTGCGGAGGCGGTCGCCGCCGCCCAGGGCGGCTCCCTCGCCTCGACCTCCCTCGTCACCGCAGCGGCTGCTGACGCAGCAGGCTCGGCGGACGACGAGATCCAGGCCTTCGTCGCGCCATCCGGCGTGCAGAACGAGCCGCTCTCGCGCGCCGACAACTTCAGCACCGTCTCGCTCGTCGAGGTCGCCGCGGAGCAGGGCATCAACTACTCCGGCGAGATCTTCACGAACGACCCGGATGCCGCCATCCAGTGGCCGTTCCTCGTCGGCGTCGGCATGAGCTACGGCTACGGCATGCGCAGCGGCCGCCTCCACGAGGGCATCGACTTCGTGCCGGGCAACGGTGCGCCCATCCAGGCCATCGCCGACGGAACCGTCCGCATCGCGACCGAGCAGGGTGCCGCCTACGGTGTCACGGTCTACATCGACCACGTCATCGACGGCTCCGTCATCACGAGCCACTACTCGCACATGCAGTACGGCTCGCTGCAGGTCAAGGCGGGCGACAAGGTCAAGGTGGGCGACATCGTGGGCAAGACCGGCAACACCGGCCGCTCCTACGGCGCGCACCTGCACTTCGAGCTCATCGTGAACGGGACGACCATCGACCCGATGCCGTGGCTCAAGAAGAACGCCGGACGCACGTCTCTCACCTCGGAGGAGTGACCGTCTCGATTTCATGAGGACGCCACAGTGATGGTATTCTCGTGTGGTTGCCCCGCGAGGGGCAGCACGCCCCGATAGCTCAGTGGCAGAGCACTTCCATGGTAAGGAAGGGGTCGTCAGTTCAATCCTGACTCGGGGCTCGGAGTTCGCATCTGCGATGCGGATGCCGTGCGGCAGGGTAGCTCAGTTGGTGAGAGCGCACGACTCATAATCGTGAGGTCGCGGGTTCAAGCCCCGCTCCTGCTACAGAATGAAACCCCCGGAACCTTCCGGGGGTTTTGTCGTCTCCGACCTCAGTGCCGGGATACCGTCCTCACCCTGCGCGGAGCGTCCTAGAGTGTGTGACGCGTCGGCCTCCCAGCCGGCCACCGAGATGGCGGGCATCGAGGGACGAGGTCTGCCGTGTCTGCGCCCGATCGCCGTGCGAGCATCGTGTTCCGGGACGCCCGGCGCGCCCTGGAGGAAGCCGTCGCGGACGGGCGCGGTCATTCCCTCGGGCTCGAAACGCTCGCGCCGCACGAGTCCTGGGACCTGCTGGTCGCCGAAGGGTACGGGCGCGCGTTGCTGACCGGCGCCCTCGCCGGGGCACTCGCCGGGCTGCTGCGACACGGCGTGACCGTCGCCGACGTGCTGAGCTGTCCTGCGGTCCCTCTCGGGGTCGAGCTCGGGACGAGATCCCTCCGGCTCGTCATGGGGTGGCTCGCGGACGGCGTGGCCGAGATGGACGATGCCGTCGTGTCGCGGACGATGGTGGCGGGCGTCGCCGACGATCTCGTCGGTGCCTCCGACGCGGCCCTGGCCGTCGGCGATGCGCACCGGGTGGCCGTGCTGGTCTTCGCGATCGCGGCCGTCGGCACGCACGCCGTCTGGCGTGCGGTGTGATCCGGGCGGTCAGCGCTGCGGGGCGAAGGTGTCGGGTGCGGAAGCCCCGACCCGACCACGGATGAAGATCATCAGCACGAGACCCGCGACGATCACGACGATGTTGCCGAGCCCCGCGACCACGGTGAGCCCGCCCTCGGCGGGGTGCAGAGTCTGCAGGAAGATACTCGGATCGGTGCTGGCGTGCAGGAGGATCGGGGCGATGATCGTCCCGGTGACCCGGAGCGCGAGGTACATGCAGATGCCGAACGCGAACGTGTACACGAGCTGGAACAGCGTCGGGAGCAGATCCTGCCCCGTCAGGAGATTCCCCGCATGCAGAGCGGCGAAGATCGCCGCGGAGACCACCGCGACGACCAGTTCGCGTGCGCCGGCGTCCCGCATCATCTTCACGACGAGGCCGCGCGTGAGCACCTCTTCCGCGAAGCCGATGGCGAGTCCCGCGAGCAGCCAGGTCGCGACAACATCACGTCCGACGCTGCCGTCCTCGATCGTGAGGAAACGGAGGACGTTGAACAGCAGGACCGCGATGATCGCGATCCACATCCACCCCGCTCCCCGGATGGGCTGGGGCCCGAACACGGGTCGCCACCACCCGAGCGAGGCGATGAACGCGACCAGCAGGAGGCCCCCGACGAGGATCGGCAGGACGTCGTAGACGAGGACGCCGGCTGCACTCGCCGGATCGTCGACCTGCGCGGCCAGCGGGAGGAGGGCCAGCGAGAGCAGCTGATAGAGCCCGTAGTACACGGCCGCGAGCAGGAGGGCGCGCCACCAGCCTCCGCGATCCCAGAAGCGCTGCCAGGCGGAACGGTGCGGTGCGGCGTCGATCACGGGTGCTCCTCGAGAAGGGAGGGAGAGGGGGGCGAACAGCTCCAGTCTGGTGGCTCCGCCCCCGGCGAGTGGGCGTGCGGCGGCGACACGCCGTGTCAACCCCCTCGGCCGCGTCGGCGCCCCCGCGCAGACTGGCCGTCCGGATCCCCAACATCAGGAGGCGCCATGTCCGACACGTCGAACAGCCAGGACAACCAGGAGGAGATCGAGGCCATCGGCGTCGACCCCGACTTCGTCACCACCGATCACGACCCCGAGCCTGACGACCTTCCCGCGACGGGCGGTGGGGAGGACGACGACGACGTCGACGTCGCCGACCTCCCCTAGCGCGGGCTACCTGCCCGTGGACGCCGAGCCGGTCTCTTCCGGCTCGGCGTCCGCGCGTCCGGCATCGACGCGTCCGGCGGTGCGGAGCTCGGCCTCGAGGCGCTCGGCCTCCTCGCCGCTGATCGCCTCGCCGCGCGCGACGAGACCCGCCTGATCCGACAGCGGGATCTGCTTGAGGAACAGCGACAGGATGAGCGCGAGCGCGATGAAGGGCACGAGGTACCAGAACACCGGGGCGAGGGCGTCCGCATATGCCGTGACGATGCCGTCGCGGACCTCGTCCGGCAGGCTGTTCAGCGTGGCGGGGTCGATCGTGGACGCGGCTTCGGAGGCGGACTCGGGGGACGCCCCGGCGCCGGCGAACACGCCGAGCAGGTTCTCCGTCAGACGTGTGGTGAAGATCGTGCCGAACACCGCCGTCCCCAGCGAGGCGCCGACCTCGCGGAAGTAGTTGTTCGTGCTCGTGGCGGTGCCGATCTCGCCCGCCGGGACGGCGTTCTGCACGACGAGCACGACGACCTGCATGATGAGGCCGAGCCCGGCGCCGAAGACGAACAGGAATGCGCAGATCAGCCAGATCGGCGTCTCCGCCGACAATGTGGTCATGGCGACCATCGCGATACCGGTGATGATCGTTCCCAGGATCGGATAGATCTTGTACTTCCCGGTCTTCGAGATCGCGAGGCCGGAGAAGATCGAGGTCCCCATGAGGCCGACCATCATCGGGATCATCAGCAGCCCGGAGGCGGCGGCGGAGGTGCCGGACGACATCTGCAGGAACGTCGGGACGAAGCCGATCGCCGCGAACATGCCGATGCCGAGGACGAGGCCGATCGCCGTGGCGTTCACGAAGATCGGGTTGCGGAAGAGGCTGAGCGGGATGATCGGGTCCTGCACCCGGGACTCGGTGATGACGAACGCCGTCGCCGACACCACGAGCCCGGCGCCCCAGGCCCAGGTCGCGAGCGAGTCCCAGCCGAACGCGGCGTCGCCGCCGAAGTCGGTGAAGAAGATGAGGCAGGTCGTGGCGGCGGACAGGAAGAGCACGCCGAGGATGTCGATCGGCTTCTCCGCCTTCTTGCTGGGGAGCTTCAGCGCCACGAGGGCGATGAGGAACGCGGCGATGCCGACCGGGATGTTGATGTAGAACGCCCACTGCCAGGTCATGTGATCGACGAAGAAACCGCCGAGGAGCGGTCCGGCGACGGCGGAGAGGCCGAACACCGCGCCGAGCGGACCCATGTACTTGCCGCGCTCGTTGGCGGGCACGATGTCGGCGATGATCGCCTGCGACAGGATCATGAGCCCGCCGCCGCCGAGACCCTGGAGGGCACGGAAGACGACGAACATCCAGAAGTCCGTCGCGAACGCGCAGCCCACCGAGGCCAGTGTGAACAGGGCGATGGCGACGAGGAAGAGCGACCGTCGTCCCAGCACGTCGCCGAACTTGCCGTAGATGGGCATGACGATGGTGGTGGCGAGCAGGTAGGCGGTGGTGATCCAGACCTGATGGTCGACGCCGCCGAGCTGGCCGACGATCGTGGGCATCGCCGTCGACACGATGGTCTGGTCGAGGCTCGCGAGCAGCATGCCCGCGATCAGGGCGCTGAAGATGATCCAGATGCGGCGCTTCGTGAGGAGGAAGGGCGCATCCGCGGTGGCGGTGGCGGACATCAGTGGGCTTTCTGTGAAGGGGAGTAGAGATCGCGCGCGAGGCGCAGTCGGCGGGCGATGAGGTCGGCGAACGGCTCGGTGGAGTGGTGATGCAGCAGCTGCTCCATGCAGAGGCGGACGAGCGCGCCGACGGAGTGGACGAGCACCTCGGCGCGGAGCTCCGCGTCGGTGGCACCGCCGATGCGGCGCGCGACGAGGGCGATGTCGCGGCGCTCGTGCTTCTCCTGCTGCTCGAACGCCGCGCGTAGCAGCCGCGGCTCCTGCTCGATGACGGCGAACAGCTCGGCGGCGTGCTCGATCGGATCGAAGAGGGCGAAGCGCTCGACGGTGAGCTGCACGAAGTCGTCCAGGAGATCGCCGTCGCCCTCGAGGAAGACCGCTTCGAGCTCCTCCTGGCGGGAGTCGATCACGGCGAACCCGAAGACGGCGTTCTCCTTGCTCTCGAAGTAGTTGAAGAACGTGCGCCGGGAGACTCCGGCATCGGCGCACAGCTCCTCGACCGTGAAGCCGGCGAAGCCCCGCTCGGCCGTCAGGCGGCGCGCGGCCTCGGTGAGTGCCCGCGTGGTCCGCCGCTTGCGTTGCTCCCTCGTGGATTCTGCACTGTTCTCCATAGAGTGCAACTTTGCACTCTGAACCTTGGAGTGCACTGAAAGTTGCCGCCGAGGAAGGCGCGGAGATTCGTTCCGAGAAGTTTGTGACATTCTGTGCTCCTCGACCGTCTTAGTGGTGTCGTGAGAACACGGCCCGCGCGGAAACCGCGTGGACACACGGATGAAGGAGCTCGAGATGGCGAACGTGACTGGGGGCACCCAGCCCAAGGCTCAGGTCGTCCCGGCGTCGCAGGGGGCGGCGGGGAAGACGACGATCGAGGATGCGGTGGTCGCGAAGATCGCCGGCATCGCGGCGCGGGAGGTCGACGGCGTCTACGCGCTCGGCGGTGGCGCCGCGCGCATGATGGGTGCGATCCGCGACGCCCTCAACACGACCGACCTCGCGCAGGGGATCAGCGTCGAGGTCGGCGAGACGCAGGTGGCCGTCGACGTGACGATCGTGGCGGAGTACCCGGTGTCCCTGCAGAAGGTGGCCGACCAGGTGCGGGCCGCGATCCACCGGGCCATGGTGGAGCTGGTGGGCATGGACGTCGCCGAGGTGAACGTGACCGTCAACGACGTGCACATCCCCTCGGAGGACGACGACGAGGCTCCGGAGGCGCGGGTCCAGTGAACGCCTCGGTGATCGGCGGAGCTGCGGCGACGGTGCTCGCGCTGACCTGGATCGTCTGGGGGTTCTGGGCGTTCCTGCTCGTCACCCTCGCGATGCTCGTCGGCGCCGTCGTCGGCCGCATCGTCGACGGTCGCCTGGACGTGCGGGCGCTCGCCGACGTGGTGCGCGGGCGGCGATCGTCCTCATGAGCGTGGCACAGACGGACGGGCCGACGACCGTGGCGGGGGCCACGGTCGTCGAAGCCCGCGCGTTGCACCGGCTCGCTCTGGGGATCGTCCGCGATGCCGCTCGGGTCGGTACCGACGACGTGAGCGTTCAGCTGGCGGACCGTCGCGGCGACCTGCGGGTGTCCGTGGAGGTTCCGGTCGTGCTGAGCCGTCAGGGCACCGATCCCGTGAGTGCACGGGCGGACGCCGTCCGCGACGCCGTCGTACAGGGGATGCGCGACCTGGCAGCGCGTCACGTGGGAGCGGTGGACGTGCGCTTCGCCGGCGTCCGACGCGAGACGGAGAGGAGAGTGGCATGACGACGAACACCGCGACACCCCGGCGGCTCCTCCGCCGAGAGGCGAGGGCGACGCGTCGCGGCCCTGCGATCGCGCTCGCCGTGGTGCTGACCCTGGTCCTCGCCGTGTTGCTGGTCGGGGTGGCGGCGTGGGCCCTCGACGAGGGGTTCCGCACGCAGGCCGCCGCCTGGTTCGCGCCCGTCCCGGCGCTCCTGCAGATGCCGTCGGCCGTGATCGCGGTCGGGGTCGTGCTTCTCCTCCTGGCGTTGCTCCTCTTCGCGCTCGCTGTGCTTCCGGGCCGGCGTGCGCGCCGCACACGTCTCGACACGCGGGCAGCGCTCGTGATCGACGACGGTGTGCTCGCCGACGCCATCGCGGACGGGGTCGCACGCCGGATCGGGGTGCCGCGCGGGCAGGTGGGCGTGACCGTGGCCCGACGCGCGGCGCTGATCCGGGTCACTCCGACGAGTGGGGTGCCGGTGGATGCGGCTGCCGCCGAGGAGGCAGCGGCCCGAATGCTGGACGAGGTCGGCTTCCGGCTCTCGCCGCGGGTGCAGGTGGAACGGCAAGGAGTGATCGCATGACGTCGGCAGGGACGGCGGCGAACCGCGCGGTCCTCCTCGGGGGAGCGGCAGTGCTTCTGAGCGGGGGCGTCGTCCTCCTCGCCGGGGGGCTGCGGGGCACGGGCATGCTCCCGCCACCCTTCGAGGAGGTGCTCGCGCAGGCGGACGGCCTCGTGGCGTGGTCGGGGGCATGGGGCCTCGACATCCCCGGTGCGGGCTTCGTGCCGCTGTGGGCGATCGTGGGGATCGCCGCTGCGGCACTGCTCGTGGTCCTGCTCGTGGCTTTCCTGTTCACCCGCCGGCCGCGGCGGGAGCACACCCTCCTCCGCCTCGTCGGCGGAGGAGGAACGACCACCGTCGACCGGAGCGTGGCGGAGGAGCTGCTCGCGGCGCCGCTCGCCGATCGGGCGGACGTGCTCGCGGCCCGGCTGACGAGCCGGAGAGTCGGGCGAGGGATCGCTCTCGGCCTCGTGGTGACCCCGCGCCCCGGTGCGGCTCTGGGCGGGCTGCTCGCGGCCGTCGATGACGTGGTGCAGGAGTGGGACGCCCTCACCGGTACCCGCATGCCGCTCGTCGTGCACGTCGCCGACCGCGGGTGGCGGGAACTCTTCCGGTCGCGGCAGCGGATGCGTCGTTCGCTCGCGACGGGACGGACCGCGGCGCCGGAGGGCCGGAACGCCGCACGGACATCGACCCCGACCGTCGGGGTCGTGTGAGGAAAGGAGACGCCATGAGCGCGGAGAACAAGATCAAGGCCGCAGCCGAGAAGGTGGCGGGCAAGGCCAAGGAGGTCGTCGGCGAGGTCACCGACAACGACAAGCTCGTCGCCGAGGGCAAGGCCGAGCAGGCCAAGGGCGATGTCAGGAACGCGGCCGAGGATGTCAAGGACACGTTCACCAAGTGACGGAGGGGGAGGAGACGCCCGTGCGGGCGTCTCCTCCGCCTGCGCGCATCGGGTCGTCACGATCCGACGCGGCGCGGGCTCCGAACGCCCGGGGAACCGTGAACGAGGGGTGGGGGAATGGCAGCCGACCGCTGGGGTGAGGCGCTGGAGCAAGCTGGGGACCGCATCGTCGCCGGCCGTGCGATGGATGGGGACGTCGCCGCATTCGCGGTGCTCGTGCGCAGGTACACGCCGATGATGAGGGCCTACACGCACAGGATGCTGAACGCATCGGCGGAGGTCGACGACATCGTGCAGGATGCGTTCGTGACCGCGTGGCAGCGGTTCGGTGAGCTGGAGGACCCCGCCAAGGTGAAGAGCTGGCTCATGCGGATCGTGAGTCGCAAAGCGGTGGACCGGCTGCGGCAGACGCGGCCGGCCCTCGACGTGGACGAGATCGACCGGCCCGCGCCGCCGCAGGCGTCGCCCGCCGCGGTCGTCGAAGCGCGAGCGGGTGTCGCGGCCCTCGGTGCCGCTCTGCGCGAGCTCCCCGAGGCCCAGCGCGAGTGCTGGGTGCTGCGGGAGCTGGGCGGCTACAGCTACGACGAGATCGCCGAGGAGCTCGGCATCCCCGTCAGCACGGTGCGCGGACTGCTGTCCCGCGCGCGACGATTCCTGATCACACGGATGGAGGCGTGGCGATGACCGATCACCACGAGGACGACCAGCTGCGCCGCCTCGGTCTCGAGCCCGCCGACCTGGACGGGCACACGATCGAGGACCTCAGCGATTACCTGGACGCCGGACGCACCCCGCGGAACCCCGCGATCGAGGAGTCTCCGGGATGCCAGCTCGCGCTCGACGCCCTGGAGAGGCTGCGCGGCCTCGGCAGCGAGCTGATGGATGACGACGCGGCCTCTGCCGCGCCGGTGGACGAGAGCTGGGTGGACCGGATCCTCAGCGGCATCGCGATGGATGCCCAGGCAGGACGCCGTATCCCGTTCGCCTCCGACGATCCGGCCGTGGAGCTGGCGATCACCGAGGGTGCCGTGCGCGGACTGGTCCGTGCCGCGGAGGAGGCCGTCCCCGGGGTTCTGGTCGGCCGGTGCCGACTGGACGGCGACGTGACCGAGCCCGGAGCGCCGGTGCGGGTGATGATCGACGCGAGCGTGCGCCTCGGCGACCCTCTCCGCAGCGTCGCCGACCGGCTGCGCGCCGAGGTGGATGTCCGGCTGCGTCGTCACACCGAGCTGCAGGTCATGGCGATCGACGTCGCGATCACCGACGTCAGGGAGGGGGCATGATGGCCGACGCCGAGCTGACGAAGGAGGAGCGCGCGGATCTCGCGATCCGGATCGAGACCGCCCTGCGCGCCTGCTCGGGGGTGCGCGGTGTGTACCGCTCCGGATCGCTCGTCTCGAACCTCGTGCGTGCGGGGGCGGCCGCCTGGGGCGTCGAGCGCGGTGCCGACCCGATCGTGTCCGTCACCGCGGCGCCGGAGGGCGTGGCGGTCGAGGCCGCGATCGGGGTCGACGGGCGGGTGAGCAGCGTCGCGACCCTGCGGCACGCCCGCGAGACCGTGGATGCCGTGCTGCACGTGGACGGCCTGCGGCGCGACAGGCTCACGCTGACCGTCGCCTATGTGCAGAGCGCCGGGGAGCCGGTGCCGGGGGAGCGCCGCCGCCCGTGACGGCGGCCGGCGGCGCTCCTCACCTCACACCAGGGCGCGGAGGCCTTCGACGAGCGGTGTCGTCGGGCGGCCGATGAGGCGGCGGAGCGTGCCGTCGGTGTCTGCCAGTGCGCCGTCGCGGATACCGGCGTCGAGGGCCACGACGAAGCCGGCGGTGCCCTCATCGAGCCCGGCGGCGCGCAGCGCGGCGAGCTGCTCGTCCGCGGAGAGCGGGAGGAAGGCGACCTCGCGGCCGGTGACCTCGGTCATCGCGGCGGCAAGGTCGGCGTAGGTCCACGCGACGTCTCCGCCGAGCTCGTAGACGGCGCCGATGTGTCCATCCTCCGTGGCCACGGCCGCGGCGGCCTCGGCGTAGTCCTTCCGGCTGGCGGAGGCGACGCGGCCGTCTCCGGTGCCGGCGCTGAGGGCGCCGGTCTCGGCGGCGCGGGCGAGGTCCGCGGCGTAGTTCTCGGTGTACCAGTTGTTGCGGAGGATCACCGCGGGGAGGCCTGCGGCCGCGATGAGCTCCTCGGTGGCCTTGTGCTCGGGAGCCAGGACGAGGGTGCTCGTGGTGGCCTTCGGCGCGCTCGTGTAGATGAACTTCGACACGCCGGCGTCCTTCGCGGCGTCGATCACCGCCCGATGCTGCGCGACGCGCTGGCCCACCTCGGAGCCCGAGACGAGCACGGCGGTGTCCACGCCGTCGAGCGCCGCGGCGACCGATTCCGGGTCGGTGTAGTCGAGACGGACGACGGGCACGCCGAGGTCGGCACCCTTGGCGAGGTCGCGGGCGCCGGCGCGGATCGCCTGCGGCTCGACACCGCGCTCCAGGAGGGCGGCGACGATGAGGCGGCCGAGGTGACCGGTCGAACCGGTGACGAGGATGGTCATGGGAGTCCTTTCGTAGCTGACTCCCCGGACAACCCCGATAGCCGTCGTGAGCATTCCTTTCAGCAGGTACCCACTTTTCGGTAAGGTACCCACATGACGGTGAGTTTTGCGCAGATCCGCGATTCTCAGCCGGCCCTCTTCGATCAGGGGTGCGGCACGCGCGTCGTCCTGGACCACATCATGAGCAAGTGGGGCGTTCTGGTTCTCTCATGTCTCTCCGACGGCACCCACCGCTGGGGAGAGCTGCGCCGACAGGTGGACGGCATCAGCGAGAAGATGCTCGCCTCCACCCTGCGCACGCTCACCGACGACGGCCTGGTGCACCGGGAATCGCTGCCGACGGTGCCGCCGCACGTCGAGTACAGCCTCACGCCGCTGGGGCGCGACCTGATGGAGCGGATGCTGCCCCTGATGGAGTGGGTGGCGGCGCACGCCGACGGAATGCTCGCTCGCGACTGACCCACGGAATCCTTCGCATATCCCCACACGACGCGTGGAATCCGTCGCCGAAACAAAAGGATTGACGGGATACCGCGGCCCGCCGTACTGTTCTGAGCATGGCAACGACGCCCATCCACCTTGAACGACCCGACGGCAAGGGCCTGGCTGCAGGCACCCTCGGCCTGTGGGGATCCACCGTCATCGGTCTGGCCTCCACGGCCCCTGTCTACTCGCTCGTCGCGACGCTCGGCTTCGTCGTGCTCGCGGTGGGCGCCCAAGCACCGATCGCCTTCATCATCGCCTTCGTGCCGATGCTGCTGATCGCCTTCGCCTACCGGGAGCTCAACAACGCCGTCCCCGACTGCGGCACCACCTTCACCTGGGGCACCAAGGCCTTCGGCCCCTGGGTGGGATGGATGGGCGGCTGGGGCGTCGCGGTCGCCGGCATGGTCGTGCTCGCGAACCTGGCGCAGATCGCCTCCGTCTACTTCTGGTCGCTGATCGGACAGGACCTCGAGAACAACGACTGGCGGGTCGTCGTCGTGGCCGTGCTCTTCATCGCCGCCATGACCTGGGTGAGCTGGCGCGGCGTGGAGATCGGCGAGCGCATCCAGAACGTCCTCCTCGCGATCCAGTACCTCGCGCTGGCGATCTTCGTCGTCGCCGCCCTCTGGCAGTTCTTCACCGGCGACGCCCCCGACGCCACGCCGTTCGCGTGGGAGTGGCTGAACCCGTTCGGCTTCACCGACTGGTCGGGCTTCACGGAGGCCATCCTCCTGGCGCTCTTCATCTACTGGGGGTGGGACACCTGCCTCGCCCTCAACGAGGAGACCAAGGACCCGAAGCGCATTCCCGGCCGTGCCGCGGTGCTCACCTGCGTGATCCTCCTGGTGACGTACGTCGCCGTGACGATCGCCGCGATGATGTACGCCGGACTCGGCGAGGATGGCACGGGACTCGGCAACGAGGCCAACGCCGACGACTTCTTCCTCGCCATCAAGGACGGCCTGCTCGGCCCGTTCGGGTGGGTGCTCGTGGTCGCGGTCATCATCTCGGCGATCTCGTCCACCCAGACGACGATCCTCCCGACCGCCCGCGGCACGCTCGCGATGGGCGTGTACCGCGCGCTCCCCGCGAAGTTCAAGGACGTGCACCCCGTCTACAAGACGCCGTCGTTCTCGACGATCGTCATGGGCGTGGTGGCCTCTCTCTACTACGTGGGCATGACCCTCATCAGCGACAACATCCTCCAGGACTCGATCCTGTCGCTCGGACTCGCGATCGCGTTCTACTACGCGATCACCGGCTTCGCCTGCGTCTGGTACTTCCGCGCCGATCTGCGGCGCTCCGCTCGCGACCTGTTCTTCAAGGGGATCTTCCCGCTGGTCGGCGCCCTGCTGCTCACCGGGGCGTTCGTCCAGTCGGCGATCGACATGTGGGACGTCGACTACGGCTACACCGTGCTCTTCGGCATCGGCGGGACGTTCGTGATCGGCATCGGGTCGCTGGCGATCGGCCTGGTCCTGATGTTCCTCTGGTACCTCTTCCCGCGGTCGAAGCGGTTCTTCCGGGGCGAGAGCCTGAACCGGGAGACCCAGGTGATGGTTCCCGAGGAGCCGGGCGCGCTGATCCGATCGGTCGACGGCGGCATCTGACGCACGGGGTGCGCACGCGGCTGTCCTAGGCTGGCCTCGTGCGCATCCGGCTCGACATCGCCTACGACGGCACCCATTTCCGCGGGTGGGCCACGCAGCCCACGCTCCGCACGGTGCAGGGGACGCTGGAGGCGGCGCTCGCCCGGATCGTCGGCTCCGACGTGCGGTTCGTCGTCGCCGGGCGGACGGACGCCGGCGTGCATGCGAGCGGACAGGTCGCGCACGTGGATCTCGACGAGGCGCAGTGGGCGCGGATCGAGGCGCGCCACGGCCGCGCCGCCGAGGACCCGGCCGGCAGCATCGCGGCGCGGATGCGCGGGGTGCTCGGCGCCTACCCCGACGTGACGGTCACCCGCTCCTCTCTCGCCCCCGAGGGCTTCGACGCGCGATTCTCGGCCGTCTGGCGCCGCTACCGCTACCGGCTCGCCGACGACCTCGCCGGATACGACCCGCTGCGGCGGCTCGACACCACCACCATCCGGGGGCGGCTGGACGCGGAGGCGATGGACGCCGCGGCGCAGACGCTCAT
Organism: Microbacterium meiriae; assembly: GCF_025143875.1. Classification (NCBI taxonomy): domain Bacteria; kingdom Bacillati; phylum Actinomycetota; class Actinomycetes; order Micrococcales; family Microbacteriaceae; genus Microbacterium; species Microbacterium meiriae. Next base: position 72,868 of record NZ_JAMBDU010000008.1, read on the forward strand.
CGGCCTCCACGACTTCGCCGCCTACTGCAAACCCCGTGAGGAGGCCACGACCATCCGTACGCTGCTCGATTACCGGTGGCAGCGGGACGCGGACGGGGTGCTCGTCGCGGAGGTCAAGGCCGACGCGTTCTGCCACAGCATGGTGCGGGCCCTCGTCGGCGCCTGTGCGGCTGTGGGGGAGGGGCGCCTGGACGTCGGCGATCTCGTCGTGCTCCGCGATGCGCTCACGCGGACGAGTGAGTTCAAGGTCCTCGCCGCCCGCGGGCTGACCCTCACGGAGGTCGGCTACCCGGCAGAGGAGCTCCTGGCCACCAGAGCCGCCCAGACCAGGGCCCGACGCGACCGCGAGAGCGACTGATCGCCGGGATCGGGAGCCGGGGCACAGATGGGGCGGGTAGCGTGGGGACGATCATGAAGGTCATCTCCTACAACCTGCGCAAGCACCGCGCCGCCGGCGAGCTCGCGGCGCTCGTCGATGAGCATGATCCCGACATCCTCTGCCTCCAGGAGTGCGATGTCCCGGAGCTTCCGGATCGGATCGGCGGTCTCGTGCTGGCGGACGCGACGCAGGGCAACAGGCTCGGCCTCGCCCTCTTCTATCGCGAGAGCACCTATCGTCTGCTCGGCATCCGCACCCTCGGCCTGAAGAAGTCGCTGCATGACCGCATCGCCAAACCCGCGCATGAGCGCGTCCTCGGCGCCCGCCTGCGCGACATCGACGACGGCGGCGAGTTCATCGTGGCGTCCTTCCATGCCGCGCCCCTGACGGCGTTGAACTCACTGCGCCGGCACCAGATCCGCGCGGCGCTCGCCGAGCTCGCGACGCTCGGCGAGGGGCTGCCGCAGCTCATGGTGGGGGACTACAACTACCCCGTCTTCAAGGAGAACCTCGGTCAGGCGGTGCGCGATCAGGGATACGCACTGTCCCTCAGCGACGACCACACCTACACGCGGTACCGCGTCTTCCGCGGGCACTACGACTTCGCGACCTCGTCCGGCTTCGAGATCGAGCGCATCACCACGCTGCCGCAGCGCTCCAGCGACCACCGCCCGATCCTCGTGACGGTCCGTCCGAACTGACGCCCGTGCCGGGCGGGTTTGGGGAATGCCGTTCCGGTGGCGTATGCTGACTCTTTGGTGCCCTTCCCTGCCTGCGGGGAAGACGCACATCCGAACGTGAGCCCTCCACTGGCGTGTTCCTCCCCGTAGGGAACGAACCACCCCGGAGTGGGATTCACGAACACCTCCGTTCGACAAGAAAGCAGCACTATCGTGACGCGCACTTACACCCCCAAGGCTGGCGAAGTCCAGCGCGACTGGGTCGTCATCGACGCCACCGACGTCGTTCTCGGCCGCCTGGCCTCGCACGCGGCGACGCTTCTGCGTGGCAAGCACAAGCCGACCTTCGCCAACCACATCGACTCGGGTGACTTCGTCATCATCGTGAACGCCGACAAGGTCGCGCTCACCGGTCAGAAGCTCCAGAAGAAGCTGGCCTACCGCCACTCCGGCTACCCGGGCGGCCTGAAGTCGGTCACCTACGCCGAGCTTCTCGAGAAGAACCCGGTCCGCGCCGTGGAGAAGGCCATCCGTGGCATGCTCCCGAAGAACAGCCTGGGCCGCCAGCAGCTGTCGAAGCTGAAGGTGTACACCGGTGCCGAGCACCCGCACGCCGCGCAGCAGCCCCAGCCGTACACCCTCGACCAGGTCGCCCAGTAAGCGCCGTACAGACTAAGGACATACTCGTGGCTGACATCCAGGACTCCACCGAAAACCTCCAGAACTTCTCGACGTCGACCCCGGAGACCGACGCGGTCGAGGCGGCTCCCCGCCCCGTGCTGAGCGTCCCCGGCGCCGCTGTCGGCCGTCGCAAGCAGGCCATCGCCCGCGTGCGTCTGGTCCCCGGCTCGGGCACCATCACGGTCAACGGCCGTACGCTCGAGGACTACTTCCCGAACAAGCTGCACCAGCAGCTGATCAACGACCCGTTCACCGCGCTGAACCTCGCCGGTGCGTACGACGTGATCGCCCGCATCTCGGGTGGTGGCGACTCCGGCCAGGCCGGCGCCCTGCGTCTCGGCATCGCGCGTGCCCTCAACGGCATCGACGCGGAGAACAACCGCCCGACCCTGAAGAAGGCCGGCTTCCTCTCGCGCGACGCTCGCGTCAAGGAGCGCAAGAAGGCCGGACTCAAGAAGGCCCGTAAGGCGCCTCAGTACTCGAAGCGTTAAGGTCCACTGCTCCGATGCCGATCTTTGGCACGGACGGCGTGCGAGGACTCGCCAATGGCATCCTCACCGCCGACCTGGCGCTCACCCTGGCCCAGGCGACTGCTGTCGTCCTGGGCCAGGGCCGTACGGCGGAGGCTCGCAAAGCCGAAGGCAAGCGACTCACCGCCGTCGTCGCCCGTGACCCCCGGGTCTCCGGGCACTTCCTGACCGCTGCCGTCGCCGCGGGCCTCGCCTCTTCCGGAGTCGACGTCCTCGAGGCCGGGGTCATCCCCACGCCGGCTCTGGCGTTCCTCGTGGCGGATCGCGATGCGGACTTCGGCGTGATGATCTCCGCCTCGCACAATGCGGCGCCCGACAACGGGATCAAGATCTTCGCCCGTGGCGGACGCAAGCTCCCCGACGTCGTCGAGCAGCGCATCGAGGAAGCCATGCATGGCGAGATGCTGCGCCCGACCGGTGCCGGCGTCGGCCGCATCGACCGCTTCTCCGATGCGGAGGACCGCTACGTCGTCCACCTGCTCGGCTCGCTGCCGCACCGCCTCGAGGGCGTCCACGTCGTGCTCGACTGCGCCCATGGCGCCGCTTCCGGGGTGTCTCCCGAGACGTTCCGCGACGCCGGTGCCGAGGTCACCGTGATCGGTGCCGACCCCGACGGCTGGAACATCAACGACGGCGTCGGCTCCACGCACCTCGACAACCTGGCCGAAGCCGTCGTCCGCCTCGGCGCCGACGTGGGCATCGCCCATGACGGCGACGCCGACCGCTGCCTCGCGGTGGACGCGCAGGGCAACGTCGTGGACGGCGATCAGATCATGGCGATCCTGGCGCTGTCGATGAAGGAGCGCGGCCGTCTCACCGACGACACGCTCGTCGCGACGGTCATGAGCAATCTGGGTCTGCACGTCGCGATGCGCGAGCACGGCATCACGGTGCGCCAGACGGCCGTCGGCGACCGCTACGTGCTCGAGGACATGAACGAGGGCGGGTACGCGCTCGGCGGCGAGCAGTCCGGCCACGTCATCATGAGCGAGTACGCGACCACGGGGGACGGCCTGCTCACAGGTCTCCATCTCGTGGCCGAGATGGCGCGGCAGGGCAAGTCCCTCGCGGAGCTCGCATCGGTCATGACGGTCTACCCGCAGCTGCTGATCAACGTCCGCGACGTCGACAAGGATCGCGTCGCCGAGGACGAGGTCGTGCAGCAGGCGGTGCGCGATGTCGAGGCTGAACTCGGCGACACCGGGCGCGTGCTGCTGCGCAAGTCCGGCACCGAGCCGCTCGTGCGGGTCATGGTCGAGGCCGCCGACTCCGAGTCGGCCCGGACCTACGCGGAACGTCTCGCGGCGGTCGTGCGGGAGCGCCTCGCGCTCTAGGACCGCCGTCTCCGAACCGGTCGGTCGCCTCGGCGGCCGGCCGGTTCGTCGTCTCCGGAGGCCGCGTTCAGCGGGCGGCGCAGAGGCGGCTCGTCGTCCCCTCGGCCAACGTCGCCGTGGCGCAGTCATCGAGGGTGAGTCGCGGTGCCTCGGTCATCGACGGCGCATCCTGCAGGCCGAGATGCGCGCCGGTGAGCACCACCAGCGGCACCGCCCAGCCCCAGCGCTCCGCGGCGACCCATTCGACGTCGTTCTCCTCGACCCAGGCCCGCAGCGGCTCGACGTCGGCCCGCTGCTGGGCGAGCGTCAGCCCGGGGGACGTGACGGTGCCTGCGACGTGCAGCACCGCGCCCGCCGCGACGATCATCGCGACCAGGGCCGCCGCGACGGTCCCGCCGAGCCGCCACGCGCGTCGCTCGGGAAGCCGCGCGACCGACCAGACCGCGACGGCGGCGAGGACCGGGAAGAAGGCGAGGACCCCCGGCGCGGGATGCCGGACCCACAGCGGCAGACGCGACGCGGTCGCCCACCAGGTCACGAAGGCGAGGGCGCCGACGACGGCGGCGAGTGCGTAGGCGATGACCACACGTTCCTCTTCCGTCGCGGTGCGCCAGCGACGGGCGACGCCGAGCGTCACCAGAGCGAGGGTGAGGACAGCGCCGAGGAGCGCGACGGCGGGCGGCAGCGACCAGGAGTCGGCGAGCGTGCCGAGCTTCTGCAGCACCGTCGTCGCGGCGTCGGCCTGGCCGCCGCTGCGCACGAAGCGGACGAACGCGCGCAGGTGCTCCACGAATCCGGCCGGGCCGAGAGCGAGGAGCGCCCCCAGCTCGAACAGGGCCGTCGGCACCGCCGAGAGGAGGAGCGGCAGCCAGGCGCGGCGCAGGGCGTCGCGGACGCGTACCCATCCGTGGCCATCGGCGAGGACCCACAGCGCGACGGCGTAGGCAGGGAGGGCGAGCGCGGCGATGAGCTTGGCCTGCACTGCGAGACCGACGAGAAGCCCCGCGAGCCAGGCCCGTCGCGGGAGCACGGCGAGAGCCCAGACCAGGAGCGCCGCGGCGGGGATCTCGCCCAGCAGGTCGGCAGGCCCCTGGATGGGGGAGACGCCGGCGCCGGCGGTGAACGCCAGGGGGACCGCGACGGCGAGAAGTGCCGCCCACCGCCCGCCGATACGACGGCCGAGGACCGCGAGTCCAGCGAGGAGCAGCAGGCAGAAGGCGAGCGGCACGAGTCGGGCCGCCAGAACCGGGTCCATGCCGGTCGCCAGGAGCGTCGCGACTGGGAGGAGCACGACGGGCCCGGTGGAGATGCGGGGGTCGAACGGCGTGATCGTCGAGCCGGACAGGGCGCCGTCACTGGCGTATCCGAGCCCGGCGAGGAGGTTGCGGGGCACGGTCAGATTGAACGCCTCGTCCTCCCAGAAACGGGACACCGTGAGGCTGTGCCAGGCGAGGGCGACGTGGCCGATCACGAGGGCGGCGGCCGCCACCCAGAAGAGGGCCGTGCGCAGCCGGCTCATCGGCGCACGGGCTCCGGACGACGGACGGCCCGGAGCGGAGCGGACGGACGCAGCGAGAGGAGCCAGGCCTCGCTGAGGGCGGAGCGCACGAAGACGCGCAGGCGCTTCGGTGGCAGGGGGAGCCCGCCGCCACGGCCCCACATGGTGCCGGTGCTGGATGCACCGCGGCGCGGGATGCTGGCGACGCGGACGTAGCGCACGCGGAAACCGCCCCGCGCCTCGGCGAGCGAGAAGTGTACGTGCGGCACCGTCGCGTCCGCGGGCACCGCCTCGACCAGGACTCGCAGAGCCTCGGGACGGTAGGCGCGCAGGGGCGTGTTCACGTCCGGGATGCGGCGACCCGCTGCGACGGCGATGAGGAGGCCGACCGCGCCGGTGAGCGTCTTGCGGTACCAGGGATCGGTGCGTCCGTCGCGCACGCCGTGCACGACGTCGGCCTGCTCGTCGGTGAGCGCACGCAGCAGCCGGGGGAAGTCGGCGCCGTGGAACTGCCCGTCACCGTCGACGTGCACGAGCGCGTCCGGGTCTGCGGCGAGTCCGGCGCGATAGGCCGCGAGGGCGGTCGGACCGTGGCCGCGGTTGGTCGCCTGCACGACGACGGTGGCGTCGGCGACGTCGTCGAACACGGTCGCGGTGGCGTCCGTCGAACGATCGTCGGCGATGTGGAAGGAGACCTCGTCGGCCAGAGGCTCGACCGCCGACCGGATCTCGTCGATGAAGCCCCGGATGCCCTCCACCTCGTTGTAGGCGGGCATGACGATGGCGAGGTGGCGGAGAGTCACGGAGTCCTTGCGGTGGCGGGCTGCAGAGGTGTCAGCCAGTAGCCTAGTTGAGCCATGAATCCTCCCTCCCGACTGCGTCGCCTCGCCGGCGTGGGCAGCCGCTTCCTCGTGGTCGGGGCGCTGAGCACCCTGATCGAGGTCGGCGTCTTCAACCTCCTCGTCTACGCCTGGGGGTGGGACGTCGTCGCCGCGAAGATCGTGGCCTCGCTCGTCGCCCTCATCAACGCGTACATCGGCAACCGCGAATGGACCTTCCGCCACCGCGATCGCCGGGGACGGGCCGCGGAGGTCGCCCTGTTCCTCGCGACCAACGCCGTGTGCACCGCGCTCGGGGCCGCGCTCGTGTGGGTCGGCGTCGAAGCGGTCGGCGGCATCCTCGGCCGCACGCCCGGAGCCGTGGCGGTCAACCTCGTGAACCTCGTCAGCATCGTCATCGTCGTGCTGCTGCGCTTCGTGCTCTACCACTCGATCGTCTTCCGGGTCGCGTCGCCGAAGGCCTGAGCGGCCGACGGGGTCGGCGTCAGGCACGGGCGGTGGTGCGCTTCTTCGGGGCGCTCTTCCTGCCCCACCCGCGTCCGAACTTCGCGGTGACCCTGGTGGAGGGGCTGCCGTCGAGCTCGTGGGTCGAGCCGTAGGTGTACGCCCCGTAGCCGTAGCTGTCCGGTCCCTTCGTCGGCAGCATGGTGACCACGACGCCCAGCATCTGCACGCCGGCGTTCTCGAGAGCGCGGACGGCGCCCGAGAGCTCCTGCTTCTTGGTCTTCCCCGAGGCGGCGGCGAGGATGACACCGCGCGTCTTGGTCCCCAGGACCGCCGCGTCGGTCACCAGGAGCAGCGGCGGGGCGTCGATCAGGACATAGTCGAAGTACTCGCCCAGCGCCTGGAGCACGTCGTCCATCGCCGACGAACCGAGCAGCTCACTGGGGTTCGGCGGAACCTGTCCGCTGGGGAGGACGTAGAGGTCGTTGCGACCCCACTTCTGGAGGGCGTCCGCCACGTCCATCCGGCCGATCAGCACATCGGTGAGACCGGCGCCACCCTCGAGGCCCATGTAGTCGGCGACGCGGGGAAGGCGGAGGTCGCCGTCGAGGAGGGCGACGCGCGCGCCGGTCTCCGCAAGGGCGATCGCCAGGTTCGCGGTCGTAGTCGACTTGCCCTCGCCGGGGCCCGCGCTGGAGACGACGAAGATGCGCGGTCCGCTGTCGAGGTTCAGGAACTGCAGGTTCGTCCGCAGGCTCCGGAAGGACTCCGCGCGGGGGCTTCGCGGATCGGCGTGCACGATCAACGGACGCTTCGGTGCCTCCGGGTCGAAGGCGATGCCGCCGAGCACCGGGCGGTCGGTGAGCGCCTCGATGTCATGCAGGGTGTGGATGCGGTTGTCGAGCACGGTGCGCAGCATGGCGATGCCGACGCCCAGCGCGAGGCCGATGACGCCCCCGAGCAGGATGAGCATGCGCGTGTTCGGGCTCACGGGGGAGGTGGGGACCGCGGCCGGCTCGGTCACGGTGATCTGCACGGGGCTCACCGCGCCCTCGGCGGCCGGCTGCTCCAGTGTGTTCTGCACCGCGTTCTGGAAGCTCGCCGCTACGGCGTCGGCGATCTCCGCCGCTCTGGCCGCGTTCCCGTCGGCGACGCTGACGTCGATGAGGACGGTGTTCAGCGGCGTCGTCGCCGTGACGCGACGGCTCAGGCTCGAGACGGTCTCGTCGAGATCCAGTTCCTCGATGACCGGGTCGAGCACGAGGGCCGTGCCCACCACGTCGACGTAGCTGGTCACCATCTGCCGCGCGAACGTCGTTCCCTGCACGAGGTCGCCGGTCGCGGCGCCCTCCGTGCGGACCGAGACGTACAGCTGCGTCGAGGCGACGTAGGAGGGCTGCTGAAGTGCCGCGTACCCGGCACCGCCCACGACGCCGAGGACGAGCAGGATCAGGATCATGATCCAGTTGCGGTGCAGGATGCGCACATAGTCGCGAAGTTCCACGCGGCAGTTCTTTCTGTTGCTGGGCAGCTCCCGGTCGTCGGTGAGCCGCGGAGTCAAATCCCGATGTTCTCACACAACGCGGGCGTCGCGCCGCGCGTCTGCGTCATCGCGGAACACCTGCCTGTGCGGCGGCCTGCGCGGCGGGATCCCGCCGACCTGTCGGGGCCTTCGTGAGGACGGTCCCGAGGACCGTGGCGCCGACCGCTTCGATGCTCTTGGCGGCAGCGGAAATACGCCCGGACGGAGTGCTGCCGGACGCGGCGACGAGGATCGCTCCGGTGGTGACGCGGGCGATGACCGCGGCGTCCGTCACGAGGAGCAGGGGCGGTGCATCGATGACGACCACGTCGAAGGCGGTGGAGGCCGCCTGCACGAGCTCCTCCATCGCCGATGACCCGAGCAGCTCCGCCGGATTCGGAGGCACGGTGCCGGCTGGCAGCACGAACAGTGCGCTGCGTCCCCACCGCTGGATGACGTCGTTCAGCCGCACGCGGCCGACCAGGACATCACTGAGGCCGACGCCGCCTTCGATCCCGAAGTAGTCCGCCACGCGTGGGAGCCGGAGATCCGCATCGATGAGAGCCACGCGATGCCCGGCATCGGCGAAGGCGAGGGCGAGGTTAGCCGCCGTCGTGGACTTGCCCTCTCCCGGGCCGGAACTCGTGATGACGAAGACGCCGCGGTTCTCGCGGAACAGGAAGTGCACGTTCGTGCGGAGGGCGCGGTAGGCCTCGGCACGCGCGCTCTGGGGCGCCGAGCTGATCGCGAGGGGTCGCTCCTCGGTGCCGGTGTCGAAGGGGATGCGCCCGAGGAGGGGAACGGGCACGGCCGCCTCGATGTCCGCCTGCGTGCGTACGCGCTGATCGAGCAGCGAACGAAGGAGCGCCGCTGCCAGGCCGAGACCGAGCCCCACGACCGCTCCTATCGTCAGCGACAGCGGCATGTTCGGTGCGACGGGTGTCGTGGGCACCTGGGCTGCCTGCAGGGTGACGACGCGGATGGAGAACGGGGTCTCCTGGCCACGGTTCTCGAGGGTGTCAGCCACCACGGCGGTGAAGCTCTCCGCGATGCCGTTCGCGATCCGGGCCGCCTGGCCGGGGTTCGTGTCACCGACCTGGACGGTCACGATCGAGCTGTTCAGCTCCGAGGAGACCGCGGTGGCGGCGGCGATGTCCGAGGGCGACGCCGACAGGCCGAGGTCCTCGATCACGCGGTCGAGCACGAGTGAGCTCGTGACGACGTCACGGTAGGTCTGGATGATCTGTGTGGCGTAGCCTGTGGCCTGCGCGCGCTCCGTGGGTGAGGCCGTCTCCGACAGCTGCACCGTCACCATCATCTGGGTCGACGCCTCGAAGCGCTGCGGGGTGAGCATCGCCACCACCGCGCCTACCGAGAGCCCGATGAGCAGCCCGGACAGGATGACGACGATCTGCCGTCGGACGATCCGGAGATAGTCCTGGAGCTGCATCGGTCTCCCCGCGTGGTCAGGCCGGATGGGCGGTATGTTCTCTTGAGACTACCGATTCCCTGAAGGCGGCATGACGGCTCTCGACGAACTCTTCCCGGACGGTCCGCGCGCGGACCGTGAGAGCTCGGCCGTGCGCGAGGCGGCGTCCGGTGCACGGTTGCGCGAGCTCGTCGGGGATCCGCGCTCCCGTGCGCCCCGCGCCGCCGGCGTGACGGACACGCGGGAGCTCGCGCGCCGGGCGGAGGCCGCGGCCCGCAGTGCGGTGCCCTTCGCCGCCGCCGCCCCCACGGTTCCCCGGGAGGCCCCGCGCCGCCGTCGGCGGCTCGATCCGCTCTCGGTTTCCGCCGCCGCGCTCGCCGTCGTCGCGGTCATCGGCGCGGTCACGGTCGGCGGGATCCAGGCCGCCACGGCCAGCCCGGCAGCCAGCGCGCTCGAATCCCTCCGAGCCGACGAGGCGACCATCCAGAACACGCATCAGGCGCTCACGGCGACGCGGGACGGCATCGTCGCCGACATCGGAACCCAGACCGCGGAAGCGACGGCGCTGCGCGCTGCTCTGCTCGACACCGCCACCGTCCCCGACCCGCTCTCTTCGGAGGGCGCCGTGGTCGACGTGACCGACCCCGCGCTCCGGCAGGCCGCGGTCGCGGCGCTCGACACGTACCTCGCCGGTCTCGCCGCCATCGCGGTCCCCGAGGCTCCGGCAGAGTACCGGCGCGGAGAGGTCGACGAGGACTCCCTGGTCGAGGTCGGGGGCGCCATCGACGCGGCCCAGGAACGCCTGGAGGTGCTCGATGGCGAGACGGCCGAGATGCGAACGGTCCGAGGGACGCTCGACGCGCTCCGGCCCGCGGCTGCTCCGGCTCTCACGGCCTTCGCCGACTCGTTCGTCCGCTCCGCCGAATCCGCGACGGAGGAGCGACCGGGGGCTGGGGAGCCGTTCCGCGTGGCCGTGACCCAGACGGCCGCAGCCGCGGCCGCCGCCGACCCGTGGGCCGCGGATGCGCAGACGGCCTACGCGGCCTACCGCGATGCCTTCGGCGCGCTCGTCGACGACCAGCTGCGCGCCGAGCGCGAGGAGGCTGATCGCCGCGCGGCGGAGCAGCAGCCGAGCTTCCCGCAGAATCCGCAGAACGGCGGCACCACTCCGCCCGACCCGATCGAGTCTCCCGCCCCTACGGACCCGGACACGCAGGAGGGCGAAGGCACGCCCTAACGCACGGACCTTCTCGTTTCCTGTGAGAGCATGGCACACAGGTGGAGAAAAATGCGGGGGAGCAGACTGTCGTGAGCGGCGCACACATGATCGGCGAGGAAGCCGAAGAGCCCGGGCTGTCGCCGCAGGCATCGGTGAAGCAACGGCGCCGTCGCGGGTTCGCCGCACTGGTCGACGGGGCGTGCTGGAGCTTCGGGGTGGTCCTCGCCGTGGCGCTCCGGTTCGAGTTCCAGATGGATGCGCGGGGGTGGATCGCGACCACCGTCCTCGCGGTCGTCGCCGGCGCGATCCAGATCATCGTCGGCTTCGCCACCGCGCTGTACCGCGGCCGGTTCACCTACGGGTCCTTCGACGAGGTCCGCACGCTGGCGTTCATCGTCGTCGCCGAAGCGCTCGCGCTGTCGCTCGTCGTCATCCCGCTCGGCCCGGTGATCGGCATCCCCCGCGCGACACTGATCCTCGCCTTCCCCTTCGTCCTGCTGCTCATGTTCGGCGTGCGGTATGTGGCCCGTCTCCTCATCGAGCGTTCGCGTAAGCCCGGGGTGGACGCGGAGCCTGCGCTCATCATCGGCGCCGGATTCGTCGCCGACAAACTCCTCGCGAACATGACCACGGACCCGTTGTCCCCGATCCGGCCCGTCGGGCTCCTCGAAGACGACCCGGACAAGCGGAACCTGCGCCTGCGCGGGGTGGCGGTGATCGGCACCACGCGGGACATCGCCGCCGCGCGTGCCCGCACCGGGGCCACTCTCGCGGTGATCGCCATCGCCCGCGCCGACAGCTCCCTGCTGCGCACGCTCACCGATCGCGCCGAGGCGGCGGGGCTGCGCGTGGCGGTGACCCCCAGCATCGAGATGATGACCTCGGGGACGCGGGCGCTCACCGACGTCCGCGACATCAGCATCGAGGACCTCATCGGCCGTCACCCCGTGGAGACCAACGTCGAGCTCATCGCCGGCTACATCACGGGTCGTCGCGTGCTCGTGACCGGCCCCGGCGGCTCGATCGGCGCCGAGCTCTGCCGACAGCTGGCGAAGTTCGGCCCCCGCGAGCTCATCATGCTCGATCGCGACGAGACGGGGCTGCAGTTCGCGCAGCTCGGCACCGCCGGTCACGGGCTGCTCGACACGCCGGACGTCGTGCTCGCCGACATCAGGGAGACGGCGACGCTCGACCGGATCTTCGACGAGCGCCGCCCGGAGGTCGTCTTCCACGCCGCCGCGCTCAAGCACCTGCCGATGCTCGAGCAGTACCCCGACGAAGCCTGGAAGACGAACGTCATCGGCACGCTCAACGTGATCAACGCCTCCCGGCGCGCGGGCGTGTCGACCTTCGTCAACATCTCGACGGACAAGGCCGCCAACCCCACCAGCGTTCTCGGACACTCCAAGCGCGTCGCGGAGAAGCTCACCGCCTGGGCGGGAGAGGACACCGGCATGCGGTACCTCTCTGTGCGCTTCGGCAACGTGATCGGCAGCCGCGGTTCGATGCTCCCGACGTTCCAGCGCCTGATCGCGGAGGGACGGCCCATCACCGTCACGCACCCGCAGGCGACGCGGTACTTCATGACCATCCCCGAAGCCTGCCAGCTCGTCGTGCAGGCGGGCGGCATCGGTCGCGCGGGGGAGGTGCTCATCCTCGACATGGGCGAGCCCGTGTCGATCCTCGAGGTCGCGAAGCGGATGATTGCCATGTCCGGTAAGGACATCGAGATCGTCTTCACCGGGCTGCGCAACGGCGAGAAGCTGCACGAGGAGCTCGTCGGGTCTCGGGAGAGCCTCGAGCGCCCGTTCCACCCCAAAGTCTCCCACACACGTGCCGAAACGATCACGCCCGACCGCCTCGACAAGGAAGGCTGGATGCGCCGGATGTTCGCGACCCCCCGCGAGAACGACACCGTCGCTATCGAGCCGATCCAGCTCGGACCCCGCTGATGCTGTCCGAGCTCGCGCTCGTTGGCACCACCGCGCTGGTTCTGGGGGTGCTGCTGCCTTTCGCCATCCGTCCTCTCCTCGCCCGTATCGGGTCGGTCGATGTCCCGAACGACAGATCGTCGCATTCGGCTCCGACCCTGCGTGGTGGGGGCCTTGCTCCACTCCTCGCCTGGGACGCGGCGCTCGTCGTCAGCCTGCTCCTCGGGATGCCTGACGTCGCCCCTGTCCTCATCCTTCTGGCTGCAACGAACTTGGCTGCGGCCGTGGGCTTCGTGGACGATGTGGTCAGCTTGGGCTCGGGTGTGCGCCTGCTGCTGCAACTCGCGATCGGTGTCGGTTCTGGCCTCGCGGTAACGGCCCTCTTCGGACTATCCCCGTGGTGGTCTGTCCTGATGATGATCGCTATTGCCGGCTATATCAACGTCGCGAACTTCATCGACGGCATCAACGGCATCTCCGGTGTTCATGGTGCGATAGCGGGACTGGCGTTCGTGGTGGCGGGTTCGACTGCGGGGCAGATGTGGCTCGCCGTCGCGGGCATCGCGCTCGCCGCCGCCTTCGTCGCTTTCCTTCCGTGGAATCTGCGGCGTCCGAGCCTATTCCTCGGTGATGTCGGAAGCTACCTCCTTGGGGCCGTCATCGGCGTGGTCGTAGTCATGGCCTTGGCGGCAAGCGTGAGTCCGCTTCTCGTCGTGCCGGTTCTCGCCCCTTGGCTCGCCGACACGATGACGACGATCGTGCGTCGGTTTGCTCGCGCTGAGGGCGTGCTCTCGGCCCATCGGACTCACGCCTATCAGCGACTTACAGATACGGGTCTCTCCCACGGTGTCGTCACCGTTATCGCAGGATCGGTGAGCGCGAGTTCGGCGGTGCTGGGCTATCTCTCCTGGACGCAGGCGGTGCCAACATGGCTCGGGCTTGCGGGCGTCGCCGCCTTGTCAGTGGCCTACGTCGCGCTACCGAGGATTCGCGGCTCGCGCCTACCGATGCCGGTGAACCGGCCGTTCGTGTCGAGTGTCCCGGCAGCCGCCGCTGCGGCCAACCCACGTCAGCGCCGTCGATGGGCCGTCGTCGGAGCCTCTGGTTTCGTTGGCTCGGGCGTTGCCGCGCATCTGCGTTCTCGTGGTTACGAGGTGCAGGAGCTGCGCGCGCCGCGTCTCCGATGCGATGCTCATCAGCTGTCCGGTGAGTCGATCGTTCGCCAGGCGAGCGTCGATCCTGTGGCCGCCGCGATGGCGAGTCAGCTCGCCGGCGTGGATGTCGTCATCAACGCCGCGGGCGCCGCCGCCCCGGACGCCGATGCCACGCAGGACCTCTGGGGAGCCAACGCCTACCTTCCGACGGTGCTCGCCGAAGCCAGCCGGCGCGCGGGAGCGGCGCGATTCGTGCACCTCAGCTCCGCAGCCGTCCAGGGGCGGGCTAAGGTGCTGGACGAATCGACGCGCTACGCGCCGTTCTCTCCCTATTCACGATCGAAGGCGCTGGGCGAGGTCGGCCTCCTCATGCTCGCCGATTCTGATCGCGCCGCGCGGCCGGGCATCATCATTGTGCGCGCCACCTCTGTACAGGGCCCGGGACGGCCGACTACGCAACGACTGCGCCGATTGGCGGCATCGCGGCTGGCGAGCGTCGCGTCGCCTGGGAGCCAGCAATCGGTCGTGAGCGGCCTGCATGGCTTGGCGGCCACGATCGAAGCAGTCGGAAGAGAGCCCGGCGCGGTCCCCGGCATCGTGCTGCAACCTTGGGAGGGGCTATCGGTTAGTGACGTGCTTCGCACGGCCGGTTCGCGACGTCCTCTGGTCCTTCCCCGCTGGCTCTGCACGATAGCGCTCTCTGCCGGCTACTTCGCGGGACGCGTCGCCCCGGCCTTCGCGGGGCTCGCGCGACGACTGGAGATGATGTGGTTCGGTCAGACCCAAGAAGTGGGATGGGCGAGCCCCCGCGTTGCGCGCGACGAACGGTGGTTGCAGCAGGTGCTGGCCAGCGGGGAGGTGCGAGATGACGGGTGATCGTCCTTCGATCCTCTTCGGTGTCACCATCGATTACCAGATGCGCTACCACGAGGGTCTTTATCAGCGTCTCGCCGATGACGGTTGGGACGTGCACCTAGTGAGCGGGGCCGGACCGATCGGTGAGGCGCTCGCACAGTATCCGGGTGTGTCCGCACACGTGCTTCCGATGGCGCGGGCGCCGCACCCCATCGCCGATCTGCGTGCCCTATGTCGGTGGTGGTGGTTGCTGAAGCGGTTGCGGCCGAGGGTCGTGGTCGTCGGAACTCCGAAGGCAGGACTGCTCGGCGGGATTGCTGCCGCGATGCGTCGTGTGCCGGTGCGCCTGTACGAACTGCATGGCCTCCGTCTGGAAAGCGCCCGGGGGCCTCTGCGGGTGCTCCTGCGAATGATGGAGCGCGTCAGCGGCGCGACGGCGACCCAGGTGGTCGCCGTCGGGCCGTCGCTCCGTGAGCGCGCGCTCGCGGAGCGCCTAGTCCCGGCGGAGAAGATCGTCGTGCTCGGAGCGGGAAGCCCGAACGGCGTCGACGTTCGACAGTTCGGCGACGCGCGGCATGACGCTACCGCGCGATCCACTATGCGTGAGCACCTCGGCATCCCGGCTTCCGCGCAGATCGTGGTCTTCATGGGGCGACTCACCGCAGACAAAGGGCTCGCCGCGCTGGCCGAGGCGATGGCCGTCGTTCAGCAGCATTCTCACGCATGGTTGGTGATCGTTGGAGGCATCGATGACGCCTCGGGAGTGGAAGGTGAACGGCTTCTCCGAGAGGCCGTCGCCCGGCTCGTCGTCGTCGGCGAGGTCGCGGATGTAAGGCCGTATCTCGCCGCAGCCGACGTCTTCTGCCTCCCTAGCCGCCGGGAGGGAATGCCTACTGTCGTACTGGAAGCGTTCGCCGCAAGAGTGCCGGTCGTGGCGACGCGCGCTACCGGCATCGTCGATCTCGTCACCGACGGAAAAACTGGCTGGCTCGTTCCGGTCGACAATGCCCCTGCACTCGCTCGTGCTCTCCGTCAGGCACTCGACGATCGGGAGACGGCCCGGCGGATGGCTGACGCGGCGGCGGCACTAGTTTCAGAGAGATTCGACAGAGAGATCGTACAACGGACGTGGATCAGTACGCTCGAGCAGATACGCCAGCAGAGCCGGGGCTCCCGATGACGCCGACCTCGAGCCCCGTTGCCCCGTTTCTCGCCCCCCTCATCACTCGATCGGCATGCCTGACGTGCCGCCGCCTCGAGTCGGAATAACCCGTGCATTCGATCAATAGACAGGCCGACCCGCGCCACGAACGTGCGCCGTTGGTGTCGGTGATCGTCCCCGTCTACAACATCGAGACCCTCATCGAAGCATGCGTGCGCAGCATCCTGCGACAGAGCTATCGGAACCTCGATATCATCCTTGTGGACGACGGTTCGACAGACTGCTCGCGTTCCATCTGCGAAGGGATAGCTCTCACCGACGATCGTGTTCGCGTGCTCAGCAAAGCAAACGGTGGGCTGTCTGACGCTCGAAACCACGGTATTCAGAACGCGTGGGGCGAGTTCATCACATGCGTCGATGGCGATGACCTCGTGGCGCGGCATTATGTGCAATCCCTGATGGGCCCCCTGCTCAAGACGGAAGCGGACCTTTCCACGATCGGATTTCTCCGAGTGAGGGAAGGATTCGAGGACACCTCGGCGACGCGGTCAGGAGTTGGCTACGAAGTGCTCGCACGCGAGGAAGCTCTCGAGCGGTTGTTCCTCCAAAACGGGCTTACGACGAGCGCCTGGGGAAAGATGTATCGACGAAGCGCTTTCGAAGGAATCGAGTACCCACGGGGAGCGATCCATGAAGATCTCCCCGTCACCTATCGGTTGATCGCGCGGTCCCGGGCGACGGCGGTCATCCACGGCGTCGGCTATTTCTACGTCCAGCGATCGAGCAGCATCACAGGTCGAGCCGATTACGGTCGCCGCGTACAGGCAGTGAGGTTCGCCGAAGAGGCCGTAGAGTTTTGCCGCAGAGAGGAGCGGAGCCTCGTAGGTGCCGCCCAGGTCAGGGCAGTTATGGAGTGCGCGTTCATCGTCTCGCAGGTTCCGCGTGTCGCGGAGTTGCGAAATCTGGACCCCGTCGTCCTCGGTACGTTGCGCGAGTATCGCCGCGATGCCCTCGCCTACCCGGGTGTCCCGGCAATGCAGAAGCTCACGGTGATGGCCTCGTACCCCGGCTTGCCGTCATTGTGGATGTTCATGCGGGCTCGCAGCATCGCGAGCTCCTTGCGAACGACTTTGAGGAGTGTTCGATGATTCGACGAATCAAGCACAGCCTGATTCCCCTTTACCAACGGGCCGCGACATGGCGTGCAGGGCGGACCTTCGTCCGTCGCGATGAGCGTCCCACGGCATTCCTTCTCCTCACGCCCGATTATGGAAACGTCGGCGACCTCGCCATTGGGGTCGCCGAGGTCGCCTACCTTGAAAGCAGGCTTCCCGAGTATGACATTGTCTCGATTCCGCTGACCGAGACATATGCATGGCTACGGTCGATCAAGAAGCGGTCGCGCGAGGGTGACATCGTCTTCCTTGTAGGCGGTGGCAGTACGGGCGACCTCTACCCACGTGCCCACTTCGGCCGAGTCTTTGCCATTCGCTACCTTCAACGTCTCCCCATCATCTCCTTCCCGCAGTCCATCATCTACAGTTCCGAGCACGCGAAGAGGACATTCGGTCGTAGAGAGCGCGCCGCCTTCCGCAGTCACTCGTCCCTTCGGCTCTTTATGCGAGAACGGACGAGTATGAAGATTGTCGAGGAGATCTTCGGCGGTGATGTGGGGTACGCGCCCGATATCGTCCTCTCGCAAACGAACCTCACGAATGCGGAGGCGCAGCGCTCTCACGCCCTCGTAGTGCTGCGGGCGGATGGTGAACGCAGCCTGACCGATGATGACCACGAGAGGATTCTGGTTCTGGCCGAAACGATCTCCGGGGCGGTTGTGGTGCAGGATCACGAAGTGTCTTTCGAACCGCAGCGCGGTCTGTCGCCGTCGGCCGTAGTTCAGGAAATGATGGAACAATACCGATCGGCCCAGGTCGTGATTACCGATCGACTGCACGGCATGATCTTTGCGGCGGTGACAGGTACACCCTGTGTCGTACTTCCCAACACGAATCACAAGATCGTCGGCACGTATGAGGACTGGTTGCGGGAGTCGTGTCCATACATCCGCTTCGCAGAGAGCCAGGACGCGGATGCTCTGCGGCTCCTCGCCGAAGAAGTAGTCGTCATCGGCCGGGCGGGCGCGCAGCCGCCGGTGCTGGACTTCTCACAGCTCGATGCGGCGGTGGCGGAGTTCGCGATGCGCGGCGACGTCCGGTGAGACTCCAGGAATGAGGAACATACGCTTCACGGGCGCGCGCAACGCGCTCCTGATCAGCGGAGGAACGTTTGCGGGACAAATCATCACCTTCGTGGCGCTACCTTTCCTAGCGCGCCTCTACTCTCCGGAAGAGTTCGGCGTCTACTCCCTTGCTCTTACGGTCGTCGCGCTCGGGCTCCCGGTCGCCGTGCTGCGGCTCGACCGCGCGATGCTGCTTCCCCGCCTCGACTCGACGACCAAGTCGTTGCTGTGGGCGGCGCTCACTGTTGCGTTCGCCGTCTCGGCGGCCACGGGAGCTGGCACGTGGCTTCTGGGCACTTTCCATCGGGATCCTACCGTCTCGGTTCTGGTCGGAGTGCTCATGCTCACCTCAGCTGCCATCGCGCTGTTGGTTCCGTTGGCCTCGCGTGCGGGCGACTACGGATCCATCGGCGTGCGCACCGCCGTACAGTCCGTGGCGAGCACGGCGGCCCA
Organism: Microbacterium meiriae; assembly: GCF_025143875.1. Classification (NCBI taxonomy): domain Bacteria; kingdom Bacillati; phylum Actinomycetota; class Actinomycetes; order Micrococcales; family Microbacteriaceae; genus Microbacterium; species Microbacterium meiriae. The sequence goes on from NZ_JAMBDU010000008.1 coordinate 91,217, forward strand.
GTTCGCGTTCGGTATCGGGCGGCTCACCTCAGTAGGGCTCATTGGAGGCGCTCTTGCCGGATCCGCGGTCGGCGTAGCCGTACTGAGCCCGTATGCCCGACGTTTGGGGGGACGGGCGTCCGCGGCCAAGGCTGTCGCGAGTCTCCGGGCCTACTGGAGGTTCCCTGTGATTTTTATGCCCATTGCGTGCATGACGCTATTTGCGCAGCAACTTCCGCTTTTGTTCAGCGCGGCATCCTTCGGTCTCGGCGCGGCAGGGGTTGTCGGGATGGCGGAACGTATTGTCGCGATTCCGGTGACGCTACTCGGCTTGGCTGTTGGCACTGTGTTCGAGAGCGAACTCGCGCGATCTTTGCGCGCGCGCTCTGGAGGTATCGTTCGTCGCTACCTGCTGACGTCGCTCGCGCTTGCAGTCGTCGGCCTCTTCATCGGGGCGTTCCTCGCGTTGATGGCGCCGTGGGGACTGACGTTGCTGTTCGGGCAGAACTGGACCGTTGCCGGTGAAGTCGCGCAGGTGATGTCAGTTGTGGTGATGACCCGCTTGGTCGTGTCCGCAACGAGGAATCTCACACAGTTGCTTCAGCGCGGCGTGGCGTCCATCGTCTTAGAACTGGCCAGGGTCGTTCTCGCGGCAGCGGCTGCTAGCCTCGCACTTGTTAGCGGGATGGAACTCATTCCGTCTCTGTGGTTGATTTACAGCGCCCTTGCGCTGTCGGACCTAGTGACCTGGTGCTGGGGCTTCCACGTGCTGCGCGCGCATGAAAGGGAAGGCGGCCAAGCGGCATGAAGATCGTTCATGTCATCAACTCCTTGGCGACGGGCGGCGCCGAGCGCATGGTCGTCGAGCTCGCCACTCACGGCGTGCGGCGCGGGCACGATGTCCGGGTGGTCGTTCTCGCGGACACCGAGGGAATGCCTCGGCGCATCGCCGACGAGCGAGGCATCCCTATCGCGGTGGCAGCGACTTCGCTCCGCGACCCCCGGATCCTCGTACGGCTTCGTAACCTCACCGTCGGGGCGGACGTCGTACACGTGCACCTCTTTCCCGCGATGTACTGGGCGGCGACGCTCGGGGGCCCGAAGGTGTTCACCGAGCACAGCACACATAACCGCCGGATGGGCCGGCGCCTTTATCGGCTTCCCGAGCGGTGGGCATACAACAACTACGATCGGGTCGTCGCGATCGGCCCGGGGGTTGAGCGGCGGCTTCGCCAGCACGCAGCAGGGATAGGAAGCGGAACTCGTGTCGTCACGGCGCTGAACGGTGTGGCCGATGAGTTCTACGCGGTGAACACGAGAACCCACCGCAGCGGGGTACGACTTCTATCAGTCGGTTCCCTGACCGAGGTGAAGCAGCACGCGGTTGCTATTGAGGCGATGCGGCTGTTGCCGGACGCCACGCTCGATATCGCGGGCGAAGGACCGCTGCGGCGGGAACTCGAGACGCAGATCGTGAAGGCGGGCCTGCAGTCTCGGGTTCGCCTGTTGGGCAACGTCAAGGATGTGCATACGCTACTGAGCAGCTATACGCTCCTGCTCTCCACTTCCAAGTATGAGGGCTTCGGCCTCGTGGCAGCCGAAGCTCAAGCGGCGGGTCTGCCGGTTGTAGGGCCGGCGGTCGAGGGGTTTGACGATGTGGTCCTACAGGGTCGCTCCGGTCTCTTGTTCGGTTCGGCTACGCCGGAGGAGATCGCAGCGCGCGTGCGCGCGGCGATCGAGCCGTCGCAGTATGCGCGTCTTGTCGCCGGTGCACTGGCGAACTCCCGCAGATTCACCATGTCGAACTCGTTCGAAGCCAACTACGCGGTGTACAAGAGCGTCATCAGGGAGGTCGGATCCAGTCGCTAACGGGCGACTTATCGCGGCCTAGACTTATCAACATAATCCAGATCATGCGGGGGGGACTGGCGTGGCATTCATCCTCGCGTTCGTGAACATCATGGCCTACCTCGCTTCGCCGGCGGCGGGGTTCGCGACAGTCATCGTCTCCCTGTTGATCGTCGGACTCCGCCCACGGCGTACACCCCTCGAGAAGCTCCTGGCCATGCTCGTTCTCACGATGCCGCTTTATGCGCTCCCGATACTGCCTGGCCTGCACCACGTCGCGTCCTGGACCACCGTGCTCCTGTTGGTGCTCATGGTGATGGTCGTGCCGCAGATTCGAAGATTCTCCCCCCTGCTGGCGGTGGCGCTCTTCACTGTTCTCGCCTTCAGCATCCTTACCGGACTATCCTCAGCGGATGGGGCCGAGGGCTGGTACTACATCGCGCAGTTCCTGATGTTCGTCGTGCCTGCCATCCTCGTTTATGAAGCGCGGGGATGGACCGCAGCCACTCTCGGTCGGGATGCGGTCGATCGGTTGCTCGGAGTGCTCGCATCGACGCAACTTGCAATCGCCGTCGGAGTGATCGCTCAGTGGCAGCTGCACAGCCGATGGGGAGTCTCGCTGGGGTCGATCAGCTTCTTCGTCGAACGCGTCACCTACGATCTCACCGTATCCGCCTACAGCGTCCTCTCTGGTCTCTTAGCGATCGGGATCGTATTGACTCCCACCCTCTGGCGCCGTGGGCGATGGAAGATGGCGATCGTACTCGCGGTGGTCTCCTCCTTTGCGATCGTGGTGAACTCTTCTCGAACCGGGATCATCGTCGGAGCGGCAATCCTCGGCCTGGCGATCCTCTTCCCTCCGAAGGGCGCACGCCGCTTCGGAGCGCGCCTCGCCATCATCCCTGCAGGCATCCTCGCATGGTGGATGTACAACTTGTACGCGACCTCTGCGCGCGGGAGGGAAGGGTTCTTCGATGACAACGGGCGATTCGAGACGTTCCAGCACGCGTGGGAGGTCATGACCGCATCGGACATCAATCTCCTCCTCGGCGTCGGCTACGCCGACTACGAAGGAACCGCTCCGCACAACTTCTTGGTGGAGACGCTCGTGAGCTCTGGCATCATCGTGAGTGCGATGATCTTCGCGCTCATCGTGGGGCTGCTGATCTATCTGCGGGGGACCGAGTGGCAATACCCCATCTGGGCACTGCTCGCATCTTCCATGCTTTACGCCGGCTTCTACGCTGTGAAAGCGGCCGCCGTGATCGCTGTGCTGATGCTGGCGCTTCGATCCGTTCAAGACACGGCAGCGTCGAGTCGAACGACCGAACTTGTGACGCATGAGCGATCACGGGCCGGGTGAACTCCCCGCCAGTCGAACCCGCGCGAGAGCCCTGAGCAAGAGACGCAGTGTCGCGATGTGACGTATCCAGGAAGTCTCTCCTAGCGCGGTCTAGCCTTGCCTTCGCTGCTGATTGAATGGACGACATGCATCAGGAACAGCCCGGACCCCGCACGCGCCGTGAAGCGCGAACTCTCACGGAGGCCCCCGCTGTGGAGACACGTCCGCCGCGCCGTCGTCGGCGCTGGATTTGGATCGCGTTGGTCATTGCCCTCATCCTGCTGGTCACCGCCGCGGTGGTCGCCGCCGTGCAGCTTTATGAGCGTGCGATGACGACTCGGTCCCACCTGGAGGCGGCGATGGCCGAGGTGTCGACGGTGCAAGAGTCAATCCTGTCTCAGAACACTGCTGGGGCATCGGAAGCGGCTGCGCGTCTGGCGGAGGAGACGTCGGCTGCGGTGGCGCCCACCCAAGGACGGCTGTGGGCGATGGGGGAGTGGGTGCCTTGGATCGGCTCGAACCTCACCGCTGTGCGGGAGGTCGCGGAGCTGACGGATTCCCTCGTAGCAGAGGCCGTGACGCCTGCCACGCAGCTCGACCTCTCTGCACTCACCCCGAGCGGAGGGCGAATCGACGTCGCTGCGCTGGGGGGGCTCTCGTCGCTTGTCGACGGCATCGTGGCGGAGGTTGACCGGGCAACTGCGAGGATCGGTGCCATCCACACTGGCGGGCTCATCGATCAGGTGGCTGCGGGCGTCGCAAGGCTAGACGGCGCGCTGGCACGGCTTGACGAGACACTCTCCCCTATTCACGACGTCCTGGGCGTCCTCCCCGAGGCACTGGGGGCGAATGGGCCCCGCAACTACCTGGTCATGTTCCAGGGCAATTCGGAGGCGCGTAGTCTCGCCGGCAACGCGGCGGTGTTCATCGTGATCCGTGTCGACAACGGCGCGATTGCGATCACGGAACATGTGGACAGCTCGGATTTCCACCAGCCGACCGAGGAGCCGGTCGTTTCGCTAGATCCCGAGGCCGTCACGATCTACGGGGATAAAATCGGCCGCTACACCCCCGACTTCACGATGGTGCCGGATTTCCCGACGGCCGCCGGGATCCTTCAGGGTTGGTGGAACCGGGATGTGGGGACGGATGTGGATGCCTACATATCCATGGATCCGGTGGCGCTCTCATACCTGCTCGCGGTCACGGGACCGGTGAGCCTGCCGACCGGCGACTCACTGACCGCGGAAAACGCGGTGCCGCTGCTGCTGAACGAAGCGTACTTCCGATACGAAGACCCACTCATGCAGAATGCTTTCTTCGGGTCGGCGGCGGACGCCGTCTTCACTGCGCTCACGAATGGCGCAGGCTCGCCGACGGCCATGATCAGTGCCCTCGCTCGCGCGGTGGACGAGGGGCGCCTGCTTTATTCCAGCGCGGACCCGGACGAGATGGCGCTGATCGGGACTACCCGAATGGCGGGACAGATGCCCGCGGATGAAAAGCCTCTGCTTGGTGTCTATGTGAACGACAACACGGCTTCGAAGAAGAGCTTTTACCTCGACATGAGCATCGCGGCGTGTCTCGGGGGAGGGCAGGCGCGAGCGTCCGTCACGCTGGCATCCTCGCTCGACGAAGCAGAAGCCTCACGCCTGCCGTATTACATCACCGGACCGTACTTCGCCCCGGGTGAGATCAGCAGCTATGTCGTCCTCTACGGCCCGGTGGGGTCTTCGTTCGTGAGTGCTGCGGTGGATGGCAGTGCTGTGACTCCGCTCGCGGTCGGCCAGCACCTCGGTCGTCCCGCGGTCAAGGTTGAAGTGCTGAACAGGTTCGTCAGCGAGCACACCGTCGACGTGACCTTTGATGGTGTCGCTGGTGACGGCGACGAGCTGGAAGTTTGGCACACCCCTATGACAAGGGAGACGCCCGTCGAGACCTCGACCTGTGCACCGTGACGTACTCGATCGGATGAGGTGGTGCGGGATTCGCCGTCGTCTCAGCGAAGCGCCGCCTGGACGATCCGCTCGACCTCGTCCAGCGCCGGGGTGAGCTGCGCACCCGAGAGCGCGTAGGTCTCCCGCGAACGGCGGTACGGATCGACGACGTCGTCGTCCTCCGGCCGTGCGGGGGTGAGGCCGCGCTGATCCCCGACGGCGCGGAGCACGGCGGCGAACCGGTCGCGCAGCGCTCCGTCCCCCCGGGCGGCGTCCTGGACCTCGTCGGTGCTCAGCGTCGAGGCGAGCCGTGCGAACTCGCGCAGCGTGAACGTGCGTCGGAGAGCCGCCGGCATCATCTTCACGACGGCGGAACGGTGCTCCCGCGCCATCGTCAGCACGAGGTCCGCCTCAGCGATGTACGGCTCGACGAGGTACCGGGCGCGGTGGGCCAGGGCGATCGTCGAGTCGGCGCCGCCCTGCGTGACGAGTTCGAGGGCTTCCTCCGGCATGCCGTGCCCGTCGAGCGCGTGCGTCCCGGCGCTGTGCACGCGGACGCCCAGCGGCTCGAGCCGCTGTCGGAGCAGCACCTCGGCGAGGGGAGAGCGGCAGATGTTCCCGGTGCACACCGTCAGGATGGTCAGCGTCTCGCCGGCGGGGGCGATCGGACTGACGCCGTTCTCGGGGACGGCGGTGGGCGCGGGCTGGTCCTGCTGCTCGCGCCACTCTCTGCGGCTCATGCCGGCCGGCGGGCCGTCGAGGGGAGGGAGGGTCACGAAGCCAGCCTAGGGTCCCTCGGTCCGTCCGGACCGCGTGACAACAGGGCCAGCAGCAGAGTCGCCACGACGGCTCCGAGGAAGGTGCCGGTGGTGTTGGCGATCACGTCGCTGAGCGTGGGGAACCGGGACGGCATCAAGCCCTGCACCGTCTCGATCACGACGCTCAGCAGACCACCGGCGAGCGTGACCTGCCAGAGTCGAAGCCGTGGCCAGGCGAAGGGCAGCAACAGCCCGACAGGGACGAAGAGGGCGACGTTGGCCAGGATCTCCAGCACCACGGCGCTCGGCTGGTAGGGCGCGATGCCGGCTTCCGCGACCCAGCGGGCCATCACGCCCACGAGACCCGTGACCTTGGACGACACGGCCGCGGGCAGCCAGACGGTGAAGCCCACGAACAGCAGGTAGCCGACCAGGGCGACGCGGGCTGCCACCCAGCCGCGCGGGGCACGGGTGGCGAGGGTCGGGGTCATGGCGTCATGCTATCCGCGCCGCCGGAGCAGCCCTCTCAGGATCGCGACCCGAGCTGCTCGATGTACCGCAGCAGCACTCCTTCGCGCAGCGCCCACGGCGACACCTCCAGCTCCTCCACCCCCAGTGCGCTCATCGCAGCATGCAGCGACACCGCGGCCGCCACGATCTGGAACGTCCGGTCGGGCGTGATCCCCGGGAGCTCCTGGCGCGCCGAGGCGGGAAGGCGCGCGAGCCGCGGGATCCACGACCCGAGCGCCTCGCGGGGGAGCAGCATCCGCTCGATACCCGACCAGCCGGGGACGGGATAGCCGACCAACCGTGCGAGCGAACGGATCGCCTTGGAGGACCCCACGACGTGGTCCGGACGGGGGAGGGCATGGAACCGGGGGACGACCGCGTCGAGAGTCGCTGCGGCGTGTGCCCGCAGCCGCTCCACATCGTCCTCACCCGGCGGATCCTGCGGGAGGAACTGCACCGTCATGCGCCCGGCTCCGAGCGGCACGGAGGCGGCGACGTCCGGTACCTCCTCGGCGCCCGCGGCGATCTCCAGGGAGCCGCCGCCGATGTCGAGGAGCAGCAGCTGGCCGGCGGACCACCCGAACCAGCGCCGCACCGCGAGGAAGGTGAGCGCGGCCTCGGTCTCCCCATCGAGCACCTGGAGCGGCTGACCCAGGACGGCCTCGATGCGCGCGATCACCTCGGCTCCGTTGCGGGCATCGCGCACGGCGCTCGTGGCCGTGGCGAGGAGCGCGTCCACGCGTTCCGCCTCCGCCACCCGGCGGGCCTGCGCGACAGCGGTCTCCAGGGCCTGCACGCCGTCCTCCGCGATCGCCCCGTCCGGTGTGAGGTACCGCATGAGGCGCAGCACGGTCCGGTCGCTCGTGGTCGCGAGCGGTCGTCCGCCCGGGCGTACGTCGGCGGCGAGCATGTGGACGGTGTTGGATCCGATGTCGAGGACTCCCAGGCGCACGGGATGAGGATACTCGCGCGCGGTTACGATGGACGACGTGACCACCGCCGACCCCACGCTGCCGCTGTCGCCGTACCGGGAGATCGGGCGCGCGGAGTGGGCGCGTCTCGCCGCCGGACTCGACCAGCCCCTCACCGAGACCGAGGTCGTGGAGCTGCGGGGGATCGGCGATCGTCTCGACCTCACCGAGGTCCGTGAGGTCTACCTCCCGTTGAGCCGGCTGCTGAGCCTGTACGCGAGCGCGACGAAGCAGCTCGGTGCGGCCACCTCGTCGTTCCTCCAGGAGGACGACACGACCACGCCCTTCGTCGTCGGTGTCGCCGGCTCCGTGGCCGTGGGCAAGTCGACCATCGCCCGGCTCCTCCGCGAGCTGATGAGCCGGTGGCCGGGGACGCCGCGCGTGGAGCTGGTGACGACGGACGGCTTCCTCTACCCGAACGCCGAGCTGGAGCGCCGGGGCCTCATGGACCGCAAGGGCTTCCCGGAGTCGTACGACCGCCGGGCGCTGATCGAGTTCCTCACGGAGGTCAAGAGCGGAGCGCCCGAGGTGCGGGCGCCGTTCTACTCCCACATGCGCTACGACATCGTGCCGGACGCGCACGTCGTGGTGCGCCGCCCCGACGTCGTGATCGTCGAGGGGCTCAACGTCCTGCAGCCTCCGCCCGCGCCGAACGACGTCGCCGTCAGCGACCTCTTCGACTTCTCGATCTTCGTGGACGCCGACACCGCGCACATCGAGAAGTGGTACGTCGACCGGTTCCTCGCGCTGCGGCAGGGGGCCTTCAGCAACCCGTCGTCCTACTTCAACGTGTTCGCGCACCTCACCGATGAGGAGGCGATCACCACCGCACTGGGATATTGGAACGAGATCAACATGCCGAACCTCGTCGAGAACGTCATGCCCACGCGGCACCGCGCGCGGCTTGTTCTGCGCAAGGGCGCGGATCACGACGTGGAGAGCGTGCTGCTGCGCAAGCTCTGAGCCGCCCTGGCGGGCGTCCTATTGTTCGGACGACTCGCAAAAATTCCCGCTTACCCTTATCCCCATGTGTGGAATCGTCGGATACGTGGGCCCGCGGCCCAGCCAGGACATCCTTCTCGCCGGCCTCGCCCGGCTCGAGTACCGCGGCTATGACTCCGCGGGCATCGCCGTGATCGACGGCGAGGGAACGCTGGGCATGCGCAAGAAGGCGGGCAAGCTCGCCATGCTTCGCGACTCGCTCGGCGATGCACCCCTCGCCGACGGCACGACCGGCATCGGTCACACCCGGTGGGCCACGCACGGCGGCCCGACCGACGTCAACGCGCACCCGCACCTCGCCGACGACGACAAGCTCGCGGTGATCCACAACGGCATCATCGAGAACTTCGCCGCGCTGCGCGACGAACTCCTCGCCGACGGCGTCGCCTTCCGCAGCGAGACCGACACCGAGGTGGCCGCGGCTCTGCTCGGCCGCGAGTACGCCGGCAACGGGGGCGACCTCGCGCTCGCGTTCCGCGCCGTCGTCAACCGCCTCGAGGGCGCCTTCACGCTCCTCGCGATGCACCAGGACCACCCGGGTCTCGTCGTCGGCGCTCGCCGCAACTCGCCGCTCGTGATCGGCCTGGGCGAGGGGGAGAACTTCCTCGGCTCCGACGTCGCCGCCTTCGTGGAGCACACCCGCAAGGCCCTCGCGATCGGTCAGGACCAGATCGTCTCGATCACCCCCGACGCGGTGACCGTGACCGACTTCGCCGGCACGCCCGTCGCCGCCGAGCCGTTCGACGTCTCGTGGGACGCCGCCGCCGCCGAGAAGGGCGGATGGTCGAGCTTCATGGCCAAGGAGGTCGCGGAGCAGCCGGAAGCCGTCGCGAACACCATCCGCGGCCGCATCCGCGACGGTCAGGTCGTCATCCCGGAGCTGGACGGTCTCGACGACCTGTTCGTCGGCATCAACCGCGTCATCATCACCGCGTGCGGCACCGCCTCCTACGCGGCCCTCGTCGGCAAGTACGCGATCGAGCAGTGGGCGCGCGTGGCGGTCGACGTCGAGCTCGCCCACGAGTTCCGGTACCGCGACCCCGTCATCGGCGCGGACACCCTCGTCGTCTCGATCAGCCAGTCCGGCGAGACCATGGACACGCTGATGGCCGTGAAGTACGCCCGGGAGCGCGGTGCCCGCACGCTGTCCGTCTGCAACACGCAGGGGGCGACGATCCCGCGCGAGTCCGACGCCGTCGTCTACACGCACGCCGGCCCGGAGGTCGCCGTCGCCTCGACCAAGGCGTTCTCCGCCCAGATCACGGCGCTGCTCCTGCTCGGCCTGCACATGGGACGAGTCCGCGGCGTCGTGGCCGACGCCTCGACCGATGTCGAGGAGCTCGCCGCGCTGCCGGAGAAGGTCGCGAAGGTGCTGGAGAGCGAGCACGAGCACGTGACCCAGCTCGCGGGCTGGATGGCCGACACCCGTTCGGTGCTCTTCCTCGGTCGCCACGTGGGCTACCCGATCGCGCTCGAGGGGGCGCTCAAGCTCAAGGAGATCTCCTACATCCATGCGGAGGGCTTCGCCGCCGGCGAGCTCAAGCACGGTCCGATCGCGCTGATCGAGCCGGGCCAGCCCGTGTTCGTGCTCGTGCCGTCGCCGCGGCACTCGGCACTCGTGCACTCCAAGGTCGTCTCCAACATCCAGGAGATCCGCGCCCGCGGTGCCCGCGTGATCGTGGTGGCGGAGGAGGGCGACGCCGCCGTGCTGCCCTTCGCCGACGAGGTCATCCACATCCCGCTCGCCGGCCCCATGTTCGAGCCGCTGCTGGCCGTCGTCCCGCTGCAGATCTTCGCGATGGCGCTGGCGACCGCGAAGGGCCTCGACGTGGACCAGCCGCGCAACCTCGCGAAGTCCGTCACGGTGGAGTGACCGCCGACCCACCCTGTTCTGTTCGCCCCACCCCTCTGCGTGCGCACGCAGACGGGTGGGGCGTTCGTAACGGGGTGGGTGGGGAAGCCCGAGTAGGCTGAACGCGTGATCATCGGCACCGGCATCGACCTCGTGGACATCCCGCGGTTCGAGCGCACGATGACCAGGACGCCTCGTCTGCGGGAGCGGCTGTTCGCCCCGTCCGAACGGGAGCTCCGGCTGCCGTCCTTGGCCGCGCGGTACGCCGCGAAGGAAGCGCTGATCAAGGCCCTCGGCGGCTCCGACGGCGTGCACTGGACCGAGATCGAGATCGCCTCCGAGCCCTCAGGGCGGCCGCATTTCGTGCTGTCCGGATCCACCGCCGCGGTGGTCGAGGAACGCGGCATCCTCACGCTGCACCTCACCCTCACCCACGACGCCGGTCTCGCCGCCGCGTTCGTCGTCGCCGAAGGAGCCCCGCTGTGACCGTCCCGTTCCGCGAGGCGACGATCGACCTGGATGCGATCGCCGACAACGTGCGGCACTTCCGTCGCCTGACCGGCGTGGAGGTGCTCGTCGTCGTGAAGGCGAACGCGTACGGCCACGGTGCCGCCGCGGCCGCCGTGGCGGCTCTCTCCGCCGGCGCCACCCGCCTCGGCGTGGCCGAGATCCCGGAGGCACTGGAGCTGCGGCGTCAGGGCGTGCACGCCCCGATCGTGGCCTGGCTGCACGCTCCGGGGGAGCGCTTCGTCCAGGCGGCCGCCGAGGGGATCGAGCTCGGCATCTCGTCATACGACCAGCTGCAGGCGGCGGCCGCCGCCGCATCCGGAGACCGCCCGGTCGCCGTGCACCTGAAGCTCGAGACCGGGTTGTCCCGCAACGGCATCGCCCCCGACGGCTGGGGGACGGTGCTCGCGGAGGCCGCTCGCCTGGAGCGCATCGGACGGGTCAGGGTCGTGGGACTCTTCAGCCACCTCTCCAACGCCTCGCCCGCCGACGACCGTGCCGCGCTCGCCCGATTCGAGGAAGGGGTGGCGCAGGCCGCCGCGCTCGGCGTGCGACCCGAGATCCGACACATCGCCGCCACGGCCGCCGCCATCGACCTTCCCGAGACGCGACTGGACGCCGTCCGCATCGGCATCGGCACCTACGGCCTCTCGCCCTTCGACGACCGCTCCTCGGCGGAACTGGGCCTGCGTCCGGCCATGACCCTTCGTGGGGCGGTCGCCGCCGTGCGGCGCGTTCCCGCCGGCACCGGGGTCTCCTACGACTACGTGCACCGCACGGACCGGGAGACCACCCTGGCGCTCGTGCCGCTGGGGTATGCCGACGGCGTCCCCCGCAGCGCCTCGGGGCGACTGCCCGTGTCCATCGGAGGGCGGCGCTACACGAACGTGGGACGGATCGCGATGGATCAGTTCGTCGTGGACGTCGGCGATGCCCCGGTCGCGGTCGGCGACGAGGTCATCCTCTTCGGGGACCCGACCCTCGGCGTGCCCTCGGCCGCGGACTGGGCCGAGGCCGCCGGCACCATCGGCTACGAGATCGTCACCCGCATCGGGCACCGGGTGCCGCGGAGGACGACGTGAGCCTGGACCCGGCGTTCCTCGGACGCCGGCGGATCGCCACCTCCGAGGAGATGGAGCAGCTCGGGCTGCGTATCGGCGAGCAGCTCGAACCGGGCGACCTGCTCATCCTCACCGGACCCCTGGGGGCGGGCAAGACCACGTTCACCCGGGGTCTGGCCGAGGGACTCGGTGTGCGGGGGCCCGTGCAGAGCCCGACCTTCGTGATCGCCCGCACCCACCCGTCCCTGGTCGGCCGAGCGCCGCTCGTGCACGTGGACGCGTACCGCCTCGGCTCCGCCGCCGAACTCGACGACCTCGACCTCGATCTGGAGCGGTCGGTCGTGGTCGTGGAGTGGGGCCGCGGCATGGCGGAGGAGCTCGCCGACGCCTGGTGGGACGTCGAGATCGAACGCCCCGTCGGAGCCGGCGACGACGAGGACGACCTCGACCCCTCGGAGCTGGACGCCGACGCGCCGCGCTTCGTCACGATCGCCCGCGAGGAGCGCGCGTGACGGGGGAGACGCCGCTGGTCGCGGTCATCATCGAAGACGACCCCGGTGTGCGGTCGCTCCTGGACGAGGTGTTCCTCGCCGCGGGCTTCCGCACCGTGCTGGCGGGTTCCGGTCCGGACGGTCTCGCGGCAGTGGCGGCGCACCACCCGATCATCACCACCCTCGACATCAACCTCCCCGGCATCGACGGGTTCGAGGTCGCGCGACGCATCCGACGGGTCAGCGACACCTTCATCATCATGCTGTCCGCCCTCGCCGAGGAGTCGGACGTGGTGCTGGGCCTCACCTCCGGTGCCGACGAGTACCTCGTCAAGCCCTTCCGGCCGCGCGAGCTGCGGGCGCGGATCGAGGCGCTCCTCCGCCGTACCCGCCTGTCCGCGGCGGACAAGGGGACGCCCGCGGCCGCGAGCGCCCCGCCGCCCCGGGTCACCGTCTCGACGGCCTCCGCGGCGTCGAGCGCGTCCCTGCCGGTCATCGCCGCCGCCGACGCCACCGTCGCCACGTGGCGAGGGCTCGTGCACCGCGACCTCAGCCTCGACCTCGACACGCGTCTCGTGCTCGTCTCCCAGCGCCCCGTCGAACTCACCCCCACCGAGTTCGATCTGCTCGCCGCGCTCCTCGAGGCCGGCCGCAGAGTCTGCAGCAAGGCCGACCTCGCACGCGGGCTGCGCGGCCTCTCCGGAGACGCCTTCGACCGGGTGAGCGAGCCGGACAAGCGGGCCATCGAGACGCACATGGCCAATCTGCGCCGGAAGCTCGGTGACAACCCGAACGCCCCGCGCTACATCGAGACGGTGCGCGGCGTCGGCTACCGTCTGACCTCCGACGACCGGCCCGTCTGAGGAGAGGGGTCGAGGCCGCGGCTCCCCCACCGCGGCCCCGGATGCCTGCGAATCCCCACTCGCGCGGCCCCAGCTTCTGCGAAATCCCCAGTCGCAGCGTCGGCTCCCACTCAGAATCGTAGGACGGGAAGGCCACCTGAAGAGCGCGAAGTGACGATCTTTGAGTAATCTTGCGTGAATGCTGAGGATCGACCGGGAGGCGGGCCTTGATGATCCGCACGGTCTCGATCTGGCGGTGGCAGCTGGTGTTCACCGCGAGCATCGTCGCCATCGTGGTGATGGTCGCGGGCTTCAAGCCGCAGACCCTCGCGATCCCGCTGTTCATCGGGGGGATCGGCCTCATCGTGGTCACCACCCTGGTGGCGCTCATGGTGCCCTGGCGGCGCCTGCCGCGCACGGCGGTGACCGTCCTCCCGCTGCTGGACGTGCTCGGGGTGGGACTGACGACGAACGTGCCGGATCTCCGGCTCGGCTTCCTCTGGGTGTTCCCGGTGGTCTGGTTGGCGACCTACTTCTCGATGCCCTGGGTGTTCGTCGGCATCGTCCTCAGCGGCGGCTGCCTCGTGTTCTTCGCGGACCGCTCCGGGCCGCCGGAGGACGTACTGCTCCGGGTGCTCACCGTCGTCATCACCCTGAGCTTCCTCGGCGTGACCGTCCGTATCGGCGCCCAGCGCTCCGGTGCGGCGCGGCGGCTCCTGCAGCGCCGTTCCGAACAGGTGAACAGGGCGGCGGAGCGGGCCGAGACGAATCAGGAGCGCGTCACGCAGGTCATCGACGCGCTGGGCATCGCGCTGGTGGTGGTCACCTCCGCGGGCCGCGTCCTGCAGATGAACGACGCCTACCGCGCCCTGTACGGCCGCGACCGCTTCGGCACAGCGCTCCCGTCGGCCTCCGTCGAGTACGACGCGCGGCGCGGAACGGCTCTGACGCCGGAGCGCACCACGCTGGCACGAGCCGCCGCGGGGGAGCAGATGCGGGAGGAGCGGGTGTGGCTGTACGACGGTGCAGGGCAGTGGCATGCCCTGGCCGTGACCACCCAGCCCATCGCAAGTGCCCGGGAGGGGGAGAGCATCACCCTCGTCGTCATCGATGACGTCACCGCCCTCCTCGAGGCCGCCGAGGAGCGTCGGGCGCTGACCGCCGTGATCTCCCACGAACTGCGCAACCCGCTCACGGCGATCATCGGCCATGTCGAGCTCCTGCGGGAGCGCGACGACCTCCCCGGCCGGGTGCCGGCGCAGATCGAGGTCATCGCGGACGCCGGGGAGCGGCTGCAGGATCTCGTCACGAGCATGCAGGCTCAGACGGGGCGGATCTCGCACGACCCCTTCGAGCCGGTGGACCTGCGCGTGGTCGTGGAGGAGTCCGCCGCATCGTTCGCGCCCCTGATGGGCGCCGCGCGCCAGGAACTCGTGCTCGATGGGGCGGAGCGGGTGGTGATCACGGGAGACGCGTTCCGGTTGCGTCAGGTGGTGGACAACCTCCTGGGCAACGCCGCCAAGTACACGGAGGGAGGCGGCCGCATCACGGTACGGCTGGTGGAGTCCGACGGCCATGCGGAGGTCACGGTGGCGGACACGGGGATCGGCATCTCCGAGGACGAGCTGCCGCGGCTGTTCGAGCCGTACTTCCGCGCCGACAGCGCCGTGCGCGGCGGCATCCCCGGTACCGGGCTCGGCATGGGCATCGCGCGGGACATCGTGGTCGCACACGGCGGCGTCATCCTCGTGTCGAGCGAGGTGGACGTCGGCACCACCGTCACCGTCCGTTTCCCCCGACGAACGAAAGAGGACCCCGTATGACACCGCTCGTGCCCGTGAGCGTCGATGTCACCACGAGCATGGTGGCGGTGGTGACCGTGCTCACCGCGGTCGTCGTCGGTCTCGCGACTCTCGCCCGACCGAGCAGGGCGACCATCGTCTGGGGGGTCGCCTTCGGTATCGGGATGCTCGGCGCCTACCTGTGGCTGGCCGGGCACCACACCGGCAGCCCCGTGCTGCGGGCGGCCGCGTCCGCCATCGTCGTCTGCTTCGTGCCGCTGGTGTGGATCGGCGTGCGGATGCATTTCGAGCGCACGGCACCCTGGCTTCCGGTCATCGTCGCGCTCGTCGGGGTGCCCGCAGCCCTGATCCTGACGGCGGGCACGCGCTGGTATCTGCCGGTGTTCCACGTCGTCTTCCTGGCGATGGCGGTCTTCGCCGGGCTGCTCGCCTGGGAGCTGACGCGCGGGCAGGCGGCGACGCGGGACATCGTCCTGCCGCTCGCGCTCGCCGCGTGCGGCTTCGTGGTGGTCGCCGTCGTCAGCGCGGGGTCCGCCCTCGTCTCCGGCGGCGTGAGCACCGAGGAGCAGCTCAGCGCGCTCCGCGGAGTGAACGCCCTGGGGACGATCGTCATGAGCACCTGCGCGGCGTTCACGCTCGTGCTCCTCGTCCGGGTGGAGAGCGCGCCGCCGGGGACCGACGGCGCCGCGAACCGTGCCAGGGATCGTCTGCGCAAGGCGGCAGCGCAGAAGGACCCCGCGTGGTCGGTCCTCGACGTCCGCCTGGACGATCCCGCCGACCTCCGCGAGGCGTCGAGCAGCGCCGGGTTCCGACGCATCGCGGACCGGTTCCACGCGGACATCTGCGACGCGCTCCCGGCGACCGCCGATGCGGAACGGGTCGCCGACGACCGCGCGATCGTCCTCATCCACGGCAGCGACGAGGCGGTGCGCTTCCATCTGCGGGCGATCCTGGGATCCGTGTCGATCATCGACCTGGACGCGCCGGCGACCGGCATCCGTTCCTCCGCGAGCATCGGCTGGGCGACGGCATCCGTCGCCGGGTACGACTACGACGCTCTCGTCGCGGCGGCGGCATCGGCGGCGTGCCGGGCGCGCGATGCCGGTGGGGATCAGTGGAAGCGGGCGCAGGAGTCGGACCTGGCCGCCGTGTGACCAGGCCCTCCGGCGTCAGCCGAACAGCCTCTTCGTCGTGTCGAGGTGCTCGCGCGTCAGGGCGGCGGCTGCTCTCGGGTCGCGCGCGACGATAGCGTCGCCGATTCGCGCGTGCGCCTCCTGGTCGGCATCGTCGCCGTGATGGCCGCGGATGCGCAGCATGTCGATCATCGCCTGCAGCGAGCGGGGGGCGAAGCCGTCGAACAGCTCCCGCAGCACGGGATTGCCGGACGCGACGACGACGGCGCGGTGGAAGGCCATGTCCGCCTCGACGTGCGCGCGGACGTCCGTGCGACGACGGTCACGTTCCGCGAGCGTGCGCGTCAGCTCGTCCAGGTCTGCGGAGGTCCGGCGCTCGGCGGCGAGAGCCGCGGCTTCGACCTCGATCGCGGTGCGGGCCTCGAGGACGGCGATGATGTCGGCGCGATCGAGGACGGCATCCCAACTCGCGGCGGGTTCCGTGGCCGTGACGAAGACCCCGGCGCCCTGGCGTGTGGCGAGCACGCCTCGCCCCGCGAGGATCCGGATCGCCTCCCTGGCCGTCGACCTTCCGACCCCGAGCTGCGGAGCGAGCGTCGTCTCGCCCGGCAGCTTGCCGCCGACCTGCCACTCGCCGGCTCCGATGCGTGCGAGAAGGAGCTCGGCGGCCTGTTCGGCGAGGGATTCGCGGCGCACGGTCGTCATGGGCCCATTCTCGCATCCGACGCACTTCTCTGCTTGTCTGAGGAGTTGTGGTAGAGTGCCCGTATGCGCGCGCTCCGGTTCCTCCTCCTTCGCCGCCACGGCGGGGCCTGATCAGACCGGCTCCTCGTCGTGGAGCCGCAGCACGCGTCGGTCGCCCTCCCCGCGATCCGAACAGGAACCAGACCATGACCCCGTCCCGCGCTTTCCCGACCCTCTCGACTCCCTCCGGTGTCCTGCCCGACGACGCTCCGCACTGGAATCGGCAGCGGCCCTCGCAGATGCCCTCGAACCGCTATCGAGACGTGTACTCCCGCGTCGCCGTTCCGCTGGAGACCCCGACCTGGCCGAGCGCGCGACTGACGCAGGCACCGCTCTGGGTCCCGGTGGATCTCCGCGACGGGAACCAGGCGCTGGCCGAGCCGATGGACCCGTCCCGCAAGCGACGGTTCTTCGAGCTCATGGTCGCCATGGGCTACAAGGAGATCGAAGTCGGCTACCCCTCGGCCTCCCGGACGGACTACGACTTCGTGCGGCTCCTCGCCGAGACCGACCTCGCTCCCGCCGACGTGACGATCGTGGTGTTCACGCCGGCGCGACGCGAACTCATCGAACGGACCGTGGAGTCCGTGCGCGGCATCCGCAATCCCGTCGTCATCCACATGTACACCGCTACCGCGCCCACGTGGCGGGACGTCGTCCTCGGACAGGACCGTGAGGGGCTCATCGCGCTGATCCTCGCCGGAGGGGAGGACGTGCTGCGGTTCGCGGGAGACCTCGACAACGTCCGCTTCGAGTTCTCTCCCGAGGTGTTCACCCTCACCGAGCCGGACTTCGTCCTCGACGTGTGCGGGGCGATGACGACCCTGTGGGACGCGACCCCCGAGCGTCCCGTGATCCTGAACCTGCCCGCGACCGTGGAAGTCGCGACCCCGAACGTCTACGCGGACCAGATCGAGTACATGCACCGCAACCTCGGGCGTCGCGACGGGGTCATCCTCTCCGTGCATCCGCACAACGACCGCGGTACCGGCGTCGCCTGCGCGGAACTCGCCGTCCTCGCCGGCGCGCAGCGGGTCGAGGGGTGCCTCTTCGGCAACGGGGAGCGCACCGGCAACGTCGACCTCGTGACCCTCGCCCTCAACCTCCACGCGCAGGGCGTCGATCCGATGATCGACTTCTCCGACATCGACGAGATCCGCCGGACCGTCGCGCACTGCAACGGCATCGACATCCATGTGCGGCACCCGTATGCCGGCGACCTCGTGCACACCGCCTTCTCGGGCACCCATCAGGACGCCATCCGGAAGGGGTTCGCGGAGCATCGCGCCCGTGCTGCGAGGGAAGGCCGCGCGGAACGGGACATCGAATGGCGCGTGCCGTATCTTCCCATCGACCCGGCGGACATCGGCCGCAGCTACGACGCCGTGATCCGCGTCAACTCGCAGTCCGGGAAGGGCGGCATCGCCTACCTGCTGGAGGACGCCTACGGGATCGAGCTGCCGCGGCGCCTGCAGATCGACCTCGCTCGTCACGTCCAGCAGCGCACCGAGCAGACGGGACGCGAGGTCTCGGCCGCGGAGGTATGGGCCATCTTCGATGCCGCCTACCTCGCGAGCACGAGCCCGACGACGCTGCGAGCGGAGGCCGAGGTCGCGGGAGGGTGCACGACGATCACGCTCCACGCCGACGGCGTCGAGACACGGACCCGCCATGACGGCGTCGGTCCGGTGGAGGCGCTGGGCACGGCGCTCGCAGGGATCGGCCTGCCCGTCGAAGTCCTGAGTCTGCACCAGACGAGCATCGGATCGGGGGCTGGGAGCGAAGCGCTCACCCTGATCGAGTATCGCGACGGCGTGCGCTCGGGCTGGGCGGCCGGGCGCGACCGCTCCGTGCTGACCGCGACCCTGCACGCCGTGCGGAACGCGGCGGAGCGCTCCGCCACCGCCCCGCGGGGCGAGCGGGCCTAGGGGGTCTGCTTCTCGCGCCCGCGCGCGAGTGCCGCGGTGATGGCGTCCGCGGCGCTCGCGTCGGTGTCGGCGGCGGCGGAGACGTTCTCGGCGACGACGGCCTCGATGATCTCGGTGCGCTGGATGCGGGTCTCCCGCGGGGCCTTGACGCCGATGCGCACGCTGTCGCCCTTGATGTCGAGCAGCGTGACCTCGATCTCGCCGTCGATGCGTACGCTCTCACCGATCCGCCTCGTCAACACCAGCATTCGTTCAGCCTACTGGTGCGGCGGGGGCGGCCCCGAGCGACGCGGTGGAGGAGTCCCGGACCACCCCGATCGTCTCGATCGTGAGGGCGGCCGCGGTCGCCTCGCTGTAGGAGAGCACGGGGAGGCCGTCGGTCTGCGCCGACACCAGCCGCCGCACGGCGGGGCGCAGCGATGGTGCGCACACGAGCACCGGCTCTCCGCCGTCCGTCTGCGCGGCCACGGCCTGCTTCACCGACGCGATCACCGCTTCCATCCGCGGTGGATCGAAGACGATCTGAGAGCCCTCGTCGCCGGGACGGAGGCTCTCCAGCATCGCCTGCTCCAGCAGCGGGGCGATCATCACGACCCGGAGCGTGCCGTCCTCGGCGAAGCGGGAGGCGATGGCAGGGCCCAGCGCGGCACGGGCCGCCTCGATCAGTCCTTCCGGATCGGTGGAGACCTTGGCACGGAGCGCGAGCGCCTCGTAGATGCGGCTGAGGTCGTTGATGGGCACGCGTTCGGCGAGCAGGCCCTGCAGCACCCGCTGGACCTCCGCGAGCGAGAGCAGGGCGGGCGTGAGCTCCTCGACCGCCGACGGGGAGACCTGCTTCAGGGCGTCGGTGAGCTGGCGGACGTCCTCCCGGGTGAGCAGCCGGGCGGCGTGCGTCTGGATCACGCTCGACAGATGGGTGATGATGACGCTCGCCCTGTCGATCACCGTGGCCCCGGCGAACTCCGCGCTGTGACGCATCTCCATCGGGATCCACTTGCCCGCGAGACCGAACACCGGGTCCAGAGCGGCGGTCCCCGGCAGGCTGTCCAGCCCCTGCCCGAGGGCCAGGACCGACCCGGTGGGCGCGGTGCCGCGTCCGGTCTCGACACCGGCGATGCGGATGACGTACGTCGCCTGGGGGAGTTCGATGCTGTCCCTCGTGCGCACGGGCGGGGTGACCAGACCGAGGTCGAGTGCGATGCGGCGCCGCAGCGCCTTCACCCGGGCGAGGAGGTCGTCGGGTCCGCCGGTGACCAGGTCGACGATGTCGGGGGCGAGCAGGATCTCCAGAGGATGCACCCGCATGCGCTCGATGAGCTCCTCGGGCTGGTCCACCGGCGCGGGAGCCGGGGCCTGTGCGGCCTCCGCCTCCTCGCGCTTGCGGGTCGCGGTGATGCGCTGCGCGATGAGGAGCAGCAGGGCGCCGATCACCAGGAAGGGGAGCATCGGCATGTGCGGGATGAGAGACATGACGATGGCCGCGCATCCCGCGATGATGAGGGCGTTGCGCGACTGGCCGAGCTGCGTGGACGCGGCCGATCCCATCTCGGCCTCGGCGGTCGAGCGGGTGACGATCATGCCGGTCGAGACCGCCATGAGCAGGGCGGGGATCTGCGTGACGAGGCCGTCGCCGATCGTGAGCAGGCTGTAGGTGCTCACCGCCTGGTCGATCGACATGCCGTGCTGCACGAGGCCGATCGCGATGCCGCCGACGAGGTTGATGATGATGATGACGAGTCCGGCGATCGCGTCGCCCTTGACGAACTTCGAGGCGCCGTCCATCGCCCCGTAGAAGTCGGACTCGGCCGCCACCTCCGCCCGGCGTTCGCGGGCCTCGGTGTCGCTGATGAGGCCGGCGTTGAGATCGGCGTCGATGGCCATCTGCTTGCCCGGCATCGCGTCGAGCGTGAACCGGGCGCCCACCTCGGCCACGCGCTCTGCACCCTTGGTCACCACGACGAACTGGATGACGACGAGGATGAGGAAGACCACGGCGCCGATGATGAGCGAGCCGCCCACCGCGATCGCCCCGAACGCCTCGATCACCTGTCCCGCATATGCCTCGCCGAGGACGAGGCGGGTGGAGGCGACGTTCAGCCCCAGCCGGAACAGCGTCGCCACGAGCAGCAGCGAGGGGAACACCGAGAAGTCGAGCGGCTTCTTCACGAACATCGAGGTCAGCAGGATGACCAGCGCGAACATGATGTTGAGGATGATCAGCACGTCGAGCAGGAACGGCGGCACCGGAACGACGAGCAGCATGATGATGCCGACGACGCCGATCGGCACCCCGAGCGTGATGAGCAGCTTCTTCATACGGTCCTCCGATACGGGAGAGAGTGGATGCCGCGGGCGGCGCCTCGGCGCCGGAGCGCGTCGACGAACACGAGCACGCGTGCCACGGCGTTGTAGAGGTCTTCGGGGATCTCCTGACCCAGCTCGCACGCGGCGTGCAGGGCTCGGGCGAGGGTGACGTCACGGACGAGGGGGACGCCGGACTCGAGCGCCTTCTCGCGGATGCGCTCGGCGATGACCCCGCTGCCCTTCGCCACGACCTTCGGCGCGGACGTGCCGGGGTCGTACTCCAAGGCGATGGCGATGTGCGTGGGGTTGACGACCACGACGTCGGAGCCGGCGACCGCGGCGATCATGCGGTTGCGGCTCACCGCGAGCTGGCGCGACCGGCGCTGCTGACGGATGAGCGGATCGCCCTCGGAGTTCTTGTTCTCGTCGCGCACCTCGCGCTTGGTCATGCGGGTGTGCTTGCGGTTGCGACGCATCACCACGAACAGGTCGATGGCCGCGAGCACCAGGCCCACCGCGATCGCGGTCTGCAGCAGCGCGGCGGTCCCGTCCGCCGCGGTGCCGAGCAGCCGGGAGATGGAGTGGGCGCCGCTCGCGGTGAGCACGGGCATGAGGCCGGCGATGACGACCCACAGGGCGAGGGCGATGGCGGCCGTCTTCAGCAGGGCCTTCGCCCCCTCCCAGAGGGCCTGCAGGCCGAACACCCGCCGGACCCCGGAGACGAGGTTGAACTGCTCGTAACGCCCGGACAGCTTCCGCAGATGCACGCCGCCCTGCACCACCGCACCGAACAGCGTCACGATCGCGACCGCGGCGAGCAGCGCCCCCAGGGTCGGCAGCACCGAGGCGAGGGCCCGCCCGAGGGCCGCGAGGGCGGCGTCGGGTGAGGGCGCCTGCATGAGCGAGGTGAGGGAGATGAGCTGCTCGGTGCCGGCGCCTGTCCCCGCGGCGATGGCGGCGGGCATCATGACGGCGGCGGCGCCGATGCCGAGCCACGCCGTCAGGTCCTGGCTCCGGGCGATCCGGCCCTTCTGCCTGGCCTCGCGGAGGTGCTTCTCGGTGGCCTTCTCGCTGCGCTCGCCGCTGTCCGACCCGCTCACGGCGTCACCCCCTGCATCATGCGGAAGGCCTGGGTGGCGAGGGCGTCGACGATGCCGGGGAACGCGACGTACACGGCACCGGCGAGCAGGAGCGTCAGCAGGATCTTGACCGGGAAGCCCATCGCGAAGGCGTTGAGTGCCGGCGCCACGCGCGTGATGAGCCCGAGCCCGACATCGGCGAGGAAGAGCACCAGCACCAGAGGGCCGGCGATCTGTACGGCCGCCAGCACCATCTGGGACACCCCGTCGACGAGCAGCTCGGTCGGTCCCGCCACACGGAAGATGCCGTCGACCGGAACGGCGTCGAAGCTGCGGGCGAGCCCGGCGAGGATGAGCTGATAGCCGCCGGAGGCGAAGAGCAGCGTGAGCGCCGTCAGGTGGAACAGCCGGGTGAACTGCGCGCCGTTGACCATCGCCGCCGGGTCGAAGGCCTGGGCGAGCTGGAACCCGCCGAACACGTCGATCAGGCTGCCCGCGGCCTGCACCGCGGAGAAGCAGAGCAGCACGAGGAAGCCCAGCAGGGCACCGGTGAGGAGCTGGATCACGAGTGCGCCGAGGAACGGCCCCGTGTCGAGGCTCTCGTAGCCCGGGGCGACCGCGGCACCCACCGCGAGGGACAGTCCGATCGAGAGCATCGCCTTCACCCGCACCGGGATCGCCCGATACGAGAACGGCGGGGCGATCATGATGAACGCCGTGATCCGCACGGCGGCGAGCAGCGTGGCCTCCAGCCACGCGAAGTCGATCGGGATGAACACGGGCTCATCCGCTCAGCAGAGACGGGATGCGGGCGAACATCTCGTTCGTGAAGGCGATGATCTCGGCGATCATCCAGTTCCCGGCGATGAGCAGGGCGATGCCGACGGCGACGATCTTCGGCACGAACGACAGCGTCACCTCCTGCACCTGGGTGATGGACTGCAGCAGCGAGATCGCGAAGCCCACCACGAGCGCCGTGATCAGCATCGGTGCGGCGAGCTTGGCCGCGATCAGCAGCCCCTGGGCGCCGATGTCGAGGACGGCCTCGGGGCTCATCCCACACCTCCGTAGCTCTCCAGGAGGGCTTTGATGATGAGCCCCCAGCCGTCGACGAGGATGAACAGCAGGATCTTGAACGGCAGCGAGATCATGACCGGCGGGAGCATCATCATGCCCATCGACATCAGCGCCGCGGCCACCACGAGGTCGATCACGAGGAACGGCACGAAGATCACGAAGCCGATGATGAACGCGGCCCGGAGCTCCGAGATCATGAACGCGGGGATGAGCGTGTACATCGGCACGCTCGCGGGGTCCTCCGGGTTGTCCTGCGCGGCCATACGGGTCATCAGCGCGAGGTCCTCCTCGCGCGTGTAGTGCAGCATCCACTCCCGCAGCGGGCCCTGCCCGACGTCGACGGCCTGCGTGAACGTGAGCGCGCCGTCGATGTACGGCTGGACGGCCAGCGTGTTGATCTCGGTCAGGACCGGCCACATGATGAACAGCGACAGGAAGAGCGACAGCCCGGCCAGCACCTGGTTCGGCGGGATGGTGGGGAGGGACAGCGCGTTCCTGGTCATGGCGAGCACCACGAAGATCTTCGTGAACGACGTCATCATCAGCAGCAGTGCGGGGGCCACCGACAGCAGCGTGATCCCCAGGAGGGTGAGGATCGATCCGGACGGCCCGCCGTCGATCCCGTTGATGTCGATCGTCACGCCCTCCCCGTCGTCCGGGGTGATCTCGGCGTGCGCGGCGCCGCCGGTGACGACGACGAGGACCAGGGCCAGGAGGATCGCGCCCGCGACGACGACGAGGAGCCGCGAGGCGCGAGCGCGATCGACGGCACGGCTCGCGCTCATCGGGCGCGCCGGAGGGCCTCGGCGGTCTGCCGCCAGGTATCGGGGGAGAGGATGGAACCGCGGAGCGGGTCGTTGCGGTGCCGTACGCGGCGACGGAGCTCCGGTGCGGCGGTGCCCGCTGCCGGTGTGCCGGTGAGGGCGGCCGCGGCGAGGATGCGGTCGAACTCGGCGTCGTCGCTCACCGTATCGCGCTCGGACGCGGATGCCGTCTCCGAGGTGTCCCGGACCTCGGCTCGGACGGGGAGGCGGTCGACCACGCTCACGCCGTGCTCGGTGACCCCGAGGACGTAGCGCGCGTCGTCGGTCTGCACGACCACGAGCTGCGCCTTCGGGCCGATGCCCTGGCGTCCGAGCACCGTGATCGCCTCCGCGTCACGGCGCCGCGCCTGGGTCTTCGACACCCGTCGCTGCAGGAACCAGAGCAGCCCGAGCACTGCGGCGAGCGACAGCCCGACCCGCAGCGCGAGCAGGAGGTCGTCCAGGGTCAGGCCTCGACGTTCTCGAGGATGCGGGTGATCCGCACCGCGTAGTCCTGATCCACGACGACGACCTCGCCGTGTGCGATCGTGCGTCCGTTGAGCTTGACGTCCGCCGGGGCTCCCGCGGAGCGGTCGAGCTCCACGATGCGACCCGGCTCGAGGTCGAGCACGTCGCGGACCGCCATGCGGGTGCGGCCGACCTCCACCGTGAGCTCCATCTCGACGCCCGCGATGCGGTGCAGGCGGCCGTCGGCTCCCGTCGGACGCGCCGGGCGATGCGTGATCCGCACCGCGAGTCGGCCGATGGTCCGCTCGGTGTGGTCCACGAGGTCGAAGAGCTGGGTCTGCGGGTCGGCGAAGACGGCCGAGGCGTCGCCGACCGCCGCCTCGCCCAGCAGCCCGGGGCCGAGGGCGGTCGCGGCGGCCTCGAGCGCATCCAGGAGCCGGTCCGTGAGCGGACGGTCCCCGAGGCCGTCGACCAGCACGTCGGCGTCGAGGAGCTGCACGGCGAGCTGCGCGCTCGCCTCTCCGACGAACTGCGCCACGACGGCCTCCCCGGTATCCCCGGACGCCTGGGAGGCGCGGGCGGTGACCGGTGCGGCGGTGGGCAGTCGCGCCGCGAACGCGGCGGCGACGGCGGACTCGTAGGCGGTGGTGCTGATCACGCGGACTCCTGAGCGGGGGCGGTTTCGGGGACGGTGGCGGTCACGACGCAGGCGAGGCGGGCACCGGCACTGCCGACGGCCGCCGTCGCGACGGTCTGATCTCCGACGGTGAGGAGCATCGGACGGTCGGCGGCATGCGGCAGGGGCAGCAGATCCCCGACGGCGAGGTCGAGCACCTCACGGGGCAGCACGGTCCGCGGTGCCAGCCGGAGCGCGATCTCGACCGGAGTCGATTCCACCTGGCGGCGCACGAGACCGGGGGTCTCGGAGCGGTCGGCGTCGGAGGCGCGCACCGCGAAGCCGGCGAGCACCGAGGCGGGGAGCATGATGCTGGCGGGGACGGTCCGGCCGCCGTGGCGCATCGACAGACGCGCCACGATCACCGGCTCCCCGGCGGCGGCGACCTGAGCGAACTGGGAGCTGTACTGGATGCCGGCGACGGCGACCCCGGTGGGCAGCAGTCCGTCGAGGCTGCCGGTGAGGTGATCGATCGCGTCGCCGATCAACGACCGGATCAGCGCCTGCTCGATCGGGGTGAACGTGCGGTCCTCGGCGGTGGCGGTGACCCGGCCGCCGACCATCTGCACGATCCAGGAGGTCGCGGTCGGGATCGGCACCTGCACGATCAGGCGCTCGTCGGAATCCGGCAGCGCGCACACGATCATGGTCGTGGTCGTGGGCAGCGACTGCGCGTACTCGCCGTACGTCAGCATGCCCACGTGCTCGACGGCGATGGTCGCGCGCACGTGGATCTTGCCCGAGAGCTGGGCCGACCATTGCCGGGCGAACGTCTCGAACGCGAGCTCCAGGGTGCGGGCGTGCTCGCGCGACAGCGTCGCCGCCCGGCCGAAGTCGTAGACCTCGACGTCGGCGGTCGCCGTTTCCGCGCGCACTCGCGAGCGCACGCCGTCATCCATCACCACGAACCCGACTATCGGGCGGTGATCGGCGTGCGTTAGGGGCAGGTCAGGGGGAGGTCTGCGCAGCACCCGCGGCAGGGATCAGCGCTCGCACCTCCTCGCTGGCGTCGGAGAGGATGACGATGTCCACGCGGCGGTTCTCGGCGAGCTGCTCGGGGGTGCTCCCGGCGGCCACCGGACGGGTGTCGCCGAAGCCCACGGATTTGAGGTGTGCGGGGGGCAGGCCGGCTGCCTCCACGAGATAGCGCAGCACCTGGGTCGAGCGTCCGGCCGAGAGCTCCCAGTTGGTCGGGAAGGGTGCGACCGAGCCGCGGGCGTCGGCGTGCCCCTCCACCGAGATCTCGTTCGGCGCGGAGACGAGGACCGAACCCAGGGCGTCCAGCACCTGCGTCGCGGCCGGACTGAGATCCGTGCTGTTGGTGGTGAAGAAGGTCTCGGCGCTCACCAGTCCGATGGTCAGCCCGCGCTCATCGATCGTGAAGGTGACGTCGGTCTCCAGTCCCCGTTCGGCGAGGACCTGACGCAGCCGCTCGCGCAGGGCGGACAGCTCGTCGAACTCGCGCTCCGCGGCCTCCAGGCCCGTGTCGGCGAAGTCCTGGCCCTCGTCGTCGATGAGCTCCGGAGGCACGACCACGCCGCTGGTCACGTCGACGTCGTCCGAGGGCTCCTGGCCGAAACCCGTCGCGAGCGAGGCGCTGAGGGCCTCGAACTTCTCCTGGTCGACCGTCGACATCGCGAACAGCACGATGAACATGCACATGAGCACCGTGACCATGTCGAGGTAGGACGCCATCCAGCGCTCGTCCGGTCCGCTGTGCTCGGACTCCTGGACGCGGCGTCGGGTGCGCACGCTCATGAGAAGAGGTCCTCGTGCGCCTCCGTCTCCGCGGGCTGCTCGCGGCGGCGGGAGCGGCCGGGGGAGCGGTCGGAGACGAGCGCGCTCAGACGTTCGCGGACGTGGGCGGGGGCGGCGCCGGCCTGCACGGCGAGCATGCCCTCCATCAGCACCGTCATGCGTTCGAGCTCCAGCTCGCCGAGGCGCTGCAGCCGGCCGCCGATCGGCAGCCAGATGAAGTTCGCCGACAGCAGGCCCCACAGCGTGGCGACGAAGGCCGCGGCGATCATCGGGCCGAGCGTGTCCGGCTTGTCGAGCTTCTCCAGCACGTGGGTGAGGCTGACCACCGTGCCGATGATGCCCACCGTGGGAGCGAACCCGCCGAGGGTCATGTAGAAGCGCGAGGCGGTGCGGTTCCGGGCGGCGGTGGACGTGAGCTCGTCCTCGAGGAGCACCCGCAGGTCCTCCGCGTCCGTGCCGTCGGCGATGCTCTGCAGGGCCTGCCGCAGGAACGGGTCCTTCTCCTCGTCCAGACCCTGCTCCAGCGCGAGCAGGCCCTCGGAGCGGGCCTTCTCCGCGTAGCCGACCACGGTGTCGATCGTGCTCTGCGCGGTGCGCCGCTCGCCGCGGAAGGCGCGGGGGAGGGACTTCACGGCGTGCAGGGCGTCGCGCAGCGTGCCGCTGGCGAGCCCGACCGCGATCGTGGCGCCGAAGACGAGCACCATGGGAGCCGGGAGCAGGAGCGACCCGACCGTCGCGCCCTCCAGGTTGATCATGGCGATCAGGGCGCCGAACGCGAGGACGAGCCCGAGGATGAGAGACGGATCCATCAGGCGTCCCCTCCCGTCACGTCAGCGCCGGGCAGGGGGTCCTCGGTGCCGGCCGCGACCAGCGCGGCGGCGGTCGCGAGGACACCGGCGCGGAACCGGGTGATGCGGGCGATCACGTCGTCCATCGTCTCCGTGACGACGAAGGTCGCGCCGTCGACCATCGTGATCGTCGTGTCCGGCGTGGCCTGGACACGTTCGATCAGGTCGGGGTTCACCGCGAACCGGGAACGGTTCAGGCGCGTGAGGACGATCATGGGCTCCATCCTGGAAAAGCTCGCCCCGCCCGGAAGCGGGGAACCGACGGCCCGTCCTGGGCTGTCGGAGGGGACTGTCGGCCGGGTGCTGCGCGTCGTTAGCGCCGGTGCCCGAGCGGACGGGGATCTTCCTCACGACGGGCGCGTCGTCGCCGATAGGGATCAGGGGCGGGGGACGATGAGCAGCGGGCGAAGGGAGCCTTGTGCGGGATCGGAACGTGGAGAAGGCCGCGGCGACGGCGGCCGAGGAATGCGGCTGCGCGCCGACGGCGGCCGAGCGGGGCGCGCTGTGGCGCCAGCCGGTCAGCCGCCGCAGCGCCTTCGGGATCGGGGCGCTGGGCGTGGTCGCGCTCGCCGCCTTCGGCGTCGGGTCCGGCGTCACCGCCGCGCACGCGGCGTCCTACCCGAGCTGGGACGACGTCCAGCGGGCGAAGAACAACGAGGCGGCCAAGGCCGGTGAGGTCACCCGGATCCAGGGGCTGATCCAGTCCCTCGAGCGCAAGGTCGCCGAGACCCAGGCGGCGGCGCAGGTCGCGTCGGACGAGTTCTACGAGGCGCAGCAGGCGTACTTCGCGGCCATCACGGAGGCGGAGACCCTGCAGGCTCAGGCCGACGAGCAGTCGGCGCTCGCGGAGGAGACGGCGAAGAAAGCCGGTCAGGTCGCCGCCCAGCTGTACCGCAGCGGCGGGGACGACACCGCTCTGGAGCTGTTCTTCGCAGGGTCAGGCGCCAACGCCGACGAACTCCTGTCGCGCCTCGGCACGATGAACAAGTTCCTCGAGTACAACCAGACCACCTACGACAACGCCGTCTCGGCGCGCGACACCGCCCAGGCGCTGACGGCGCAGGCCGACGTCGCCCGGGACGAGCGCGACCGCCTGCAGCAGGTCGCCGAGCAGAAGATGGTCGCGGCGCAGCAGGCCGCGGACGCCGCGCAGGCCGCACTCGACGAGCAGGCGGCGAACCTCGAGACCCTCAAGGCGCAGCTGGCGGCCCTCAAGGACACCACGACCAAGACGGTCGCGGGGTACCAGGCGGGCGTCGAGGCGCGGCGGCGGGAAGAGGAAGCCCGCCGCAAGCGCGAGGCGGCTGCGGCGGCCGCGGCGGCGGCAGCTGCCGCTCGGGGGACCAGCGGCGGTGGTGGCGGTGGCGGTGGCGGCGGCTCCGCGGGCAACGGTGGCTGGGTCCGCCCGCACGGCGGCGCGCGCAGCTCGAGCTACGGCCCGCGCACCCCCATCTGCGGTCCTCAGGGCTGCTCGTCGAGTTTCCACTACGGTGCGGACCTCGCCAACGGCTGCGGCGCCGCGATCTACGCCGCGAACTCCGGCACGGTCGACTATGCCGGACCGAACGGGAACTACGGCAACTACATCCGCATCCAGCACGGCGGCGGCATCAGCACGGGATACGCCCACATCAAGCCGGGCGGCATCAACGTGCGCAGCGGACAGTGGGTGCGCTCCGGCCAGGTCATCGCCTATGCCGGTGACACCGGGCGATCGTTCGGATGCCACCTCCACTTCGAGGTCTACATCAACGGCGGGTACACGAACCCCGTGCGCTTCATGGAGCAGCGCGGCATCTACGTCTGAGGCGCCCGAAACCCCGTGTTGTCGCCGAGGCCCCGCCGTATCCACGTGGATACGGCGG
>NZ_JAMBDU010000009.1:0-116546 GCF_025143875.1 Microbacterium meiriae
AAGGTCGGCGTGTACCCGTTCGACCACCCGATCATCGCCGCGCTCCCGCCGCAGGGCGAGTAGGCACGCTCCGTGAGCGTCCGCGACCTCGCCGACTACCCCTGGGACGCCGTGGTCCCCTACCGCGAGCGCGCCGCCCGGTACCCGGACGGTCTCGTCGACCTCTCCGTCGGCTCGCCGGTCGATCCCACGCCGGAGGTCGTCCGTCAGGCCCTCGCCGAGGCGACCGACGCCCACGCATATCCACAGACCGTCGGCACCCCCGCGCTCCGGGAGGCGATCGTCGACTGGTATGCCCGCCGCCGCGGCGTCCCGGACCTCCGGGTCGACAACGTGCTGCCGACGATCGGCTCCAAGGAGCTCGTCGCGCTCCTGCCCACGCTGCTGGGGCTCGGTGCCGGAGACATCGTCGTGCATCCCCGCGTCGCCTACCCGACGTACGAGGTCGGCGCGCGGGTGGCGGGGGCGACGCCCCTGGCGGCCGACGACCCGGCGGAGTGGCCGGAGGGCGCGAAGCTCATCTGGATCAACACCCCCGGCAACCCGGACGGCCGCACGTGGACCGTCGACGAGCTCGCCGTGGCCGTGCAGCGGGCGCGGGAGCTCGGCGCCGTGCTGGCGAGCGACGAGTGCTATGCCGAGCTCGGCTGGGACGGCCCCTGGGCGGACGAGCCCATCCCGTCCGTGCTCGACCCCCGGGTGACCGGCGGCACACGGGCGAACCTCCTCAGCGTCTATTCGTTGAGCAAGCAGTCCAACCTCGCGGGATACCGCGCGGCCTTCGTCGCCGGATGCGCCCGCGTGGTCGGCGAGCTCCTCACCGCGCGCAAGCATCTCGGCCTCATGCCGCCTGCGCCCGTCCAGCAGGCGATGGTCGTCGCCCTCGGTGACGAGGCGCACGTCGTGGCGCAGAAGGAGCTCTACCGTGAGCGGCGCGCCCTGCTGCTCCCCGCCGTCGAGGCGGCCGGCTTCCGCATCGACGGGTCGCAGGCCGGGCTCTATCTCTGGGCGACGGAGGGACGCGACGCCTGGGAGTCGATGGCGCGTCTCGCCGACCTCGGGATCCTCGCCGGACCAGGGCACTTCTACGGAGCGTCGTCCCCCGAGCATGTGCGGCTGTCGCTGACGGCGCCGACGGAACTCGTCGCCGAGGCGGCTCGGCGTCTGCGCGGAGCGGATCTGTAGGAACCCTCCCTGCTGTGCCGATCCCTTTGGCGGTTGTCACAGTAGGCCTGTGTGACGACTAGGCTGTAAAGG
This sequence comes from Microbacterium meiriae, assembly GCF_025143875.1. Taxonomy (NCBI): domain Bacteria; kingdom Bacillati; phylum Actinomycetota; class Actinomycetes; order Micrococcales; family Microbacteriaceae; genus Microbacterium; species Microbacterium meiriae. The sequence continues at coordinate 1,258 of NZ_JAMBDU010000009.1, forward strand.
CGATTCGGTCGGCACCCGGCCAGGCGCTCAGCGCCCGAGAGATCGCCAGTTCCGGCTTGATCAAGAACTTGCTGACGCCCGCGACGCCGGGGCGATCAGACAGAAGGAGGAGGTCCGCGTGAGCGCTGCGGCAGACCAGACGGCGAAGCTGACGATCGGCGACACCACCGCCGAATTCCCCCTGGTCCGCGGCACCGCGGGCCACGACAGCATCGACTTCTCGACGCTGACCCGTCAGACCGGCCTCACGGGGCTCGACTACGGCTTCGTCAACACGGCCTCCACCAAGTCGGACATCACGTTCATCGACGGTGACAAGGGCATCCTGCGGTACCGCGGCTATCCGATCGAGCAGCTCGCCGGCAGCACCAGCTACCTCGAGGTCGCCTGGCTGCTCATCTACGGAGAGCTGCCGTCCGCCACGGAGCTGGCCGAGTTCGACGAGAAGATCCGTCGGCACACCCTGCTGCACGAAGACCTCAAGCGCTTCTTCTCCGCGCTGCCGCACACCGCGCACCCCATGTCGGTGCTGTCGTCCGCCGTCGCCGCTCTGTCGACGTACTACGAGGGCCAGACCGACCCGCACAACCCCGAGCACGTCGAGCTGAACACCATCCGCATGCTCGCCAAGCTCCCGGTGATCGCCGCCTACGCGCACAAGAAGAGCGTCGGCCAGGCGTTCCTCTACCCGGACAACTCGCTCGGCTTCGTGGAGAACTTCCTGAAGCTGAACTTCGGCGTGAACTCCGAGCCGTACGAGATCAACCCGACCATGGTGAAGGCCCTCGAACTGCTGCTCATCCTGCACGAGGACCACGAGCAGAACGCCTCGACCTCCACCGTCCGTCTCGTCGGCTCGACCGGTGCCAACCAGTTCGCCTCCGTCTCGGCCGGCATCCAGGCCCTGTCCGGACCCCTGCACGGCGGTGCGAACGAGGCCGTCCTCACCATGCTCGGGCAGATCCGCGACTCGGGTCAGAGCGTCTCCCGGTTCGTCGAGCGGGTGAAGAACAAGGAAGAGGGCGTGAAGCTGATGGGCTTCGGGCACCGGGTCTACAAGAACTACGACCCGCGCGCCAAGCTCGTCAAGGAGGCCGCAGACGAGGTGCTGAGCTCGCTCGGCGTCACGGATCCGCTGCTGGACCTCGCGAAGGAGCTCGAGGAGATCGCCCTCGCCGACGACTACTTCCGTGAGCGGCGCCTGTATCCGAACGTCGACTTCTACACCGGCGTGATCTACAAGGCGATGGGATTCCCCACGCGCATGTTCACCGTCCTCTTTGCGATCGGCCGTCTTCCCGGCTGGCTCGCCCAGTGGCGCGAGCTGCAGCTCGACCCGCAGACCAAGATCGGCCGCCCGCAGCAGCTCTACACCGGGTCGCCGGAGCGCGCCTTCCCGACGCGCTGAGCGCTGCGCCGCAGACGCTGAAGGCCCCCTCGCACCGGAGTGCGAGGGGGCCTTCGCTGTTGTCAGGCACGAGCCGGGATCAGCGTCCCTGGGCTCCACGCGTGCCCTGACGGCCCTGGCCGCCCTGACGCTGCGAGCCCGACGCGCCGCCCTGGCCCGCGGCGCGGGGACGACGACGGCGGCGGGACGGCGGGGTGGTCGCGGTGCTTCTCTCGCCACCCGCCGGCCGCTGCTTCGCGGAGCGCTGCTGCTGCGGCTGCGGGGGCGCGGGCCGCACGTGCGGTGCCCGCTCCGGGACGAGCTCGGTGACGGCGTCGGTGGTGAGGTTCTCCAGCGGTGCCGTGATCGCGGCCTTGCGCAGCAGATCCTTCACGTCGCGGCGCTGCTCGGGCAGGACGACGGTGACGACGGTGCCGGCCGCGCCGGCCCGAGCCGTGCGTCCGGAACGGTGCAGGTACGCCTTGTGCTCGACGGGCGGGTCGACATGGACGACGAGGTCGACGTTGTCGACGTGCACACCGCGGGCCGCGACGTCGGTCGCGACGAGGACGCGGACGCCGCCGTCCTCAGGAGCGGCGGAGAAGGCGCCGAGGTTGCGCTCGCGCGCGTTCTGGGACAGGTTGCCGTGCAGGTCGACGGCCGGGATGCCGGCGGCGGTGAGCTGCTTGGCGAGCTTCTTCGCCTGGTGCTTGGTGCGCGTGAAGAGGATGCGGCGGCCCGTGCCGGAGGCGAGGTCGCGCACCAGCACGGTCTTGTTCTCCGGGGAGTCGACGACGAGCACCCGGTGGGTCATCTCGCCGACGGGCACGCTCGCCTCGTCGACCTCGTGGCTGACGGCGTTCGTGAGGAACCGGCGGGCGAGGGTGTCGATGCCGCGGTCCAGCGTCGCGCTGAACAGCAGGCGCTGACCGTCGGCGGGGGTCGCCGAGAGGATGCGGGTGACGCCGGGGAGGAAGCCGAGGTCGGCCATGTGGTCGGCCTCGTCCAGCACGGTGACCTCGATCGCGCTGAGACGCACGATCTGCTGCTTCATGAGGTCTTCCAGACGGCCGGGGCAGGCGACGACGATGTCGACGCCGCCCTGCAGCGCCTGCTCCTGCGGACGCTGGCTGACACCGCCGAACACGGTGGTGACGCGCAGCCCGACGGCCTCGGCCAGGGGGGCGACGGTCGCGGCGATCTGGGTGGCCAGCTCGCGGGTGGGGGCGAGCACGAGGCCGCGCGGCAGGCCGGAGCGGCGCTTGTGGCCGGACGCAGCCAGGCGGGCGACGAGCGGGAGCGCGAAGGCGATGGTCTTGCCGCTGCCCGTGCGTCCGCGGCCGAGGAGGTCACGGCCGGCGAGCGAATCGGGCAGGGTGTCGCGCTGGATGGCGAACGCCTCGGTCTTTCCGGAGGCGGCGAGAACGGTGGCGAGCTCGGCGGGAACGCCGAGATCGAGGAAGGAAGACATGCAGAGAACTCCGTCAGCGCACGAGAACGGCGCGGGATAGTGGGGTGAGGTGGGCGAAGACGCAGCGAGTGCGCGTCCGTTCGCCGTGCGAATGGCCAGTTCGGGCTGGAGAGGGGAGCGCAGGCGCTCGCTTCGGTCCTCGGAGACCCCTAGACGACGACGATGCTGACCGGCCGGCGGCGCGGGCAACGACCCCAGTCTACCAGCGGCGACCGGTCGAAGGCTGCAGGTGCGCTGTCAGGCGTGGAGCGCTTCGTTGAGCGTCACGCCGACACCGGCCCGGCGGACGGCCTCGACGGCGCCCGTGAGGGAGTTGCGACGGAAGAGCAGGCCGTCCTCACCCGAGAGATCGGCGCCCTTGACGGTCTTCCGTCCGCCGTCGGCGGTCGCGGGGCCGTCGGCGAGGACGATCTTCGTGCCGGCGGTGACGTAGAGCCCGGCCTCCACGACGCAGTCGTCGCCGAGGGAGATGCCGATGCCGGCGTTCGCGCCGAGCAGCGTGCGGGCGCCGATCGACACACGGTGCGACCCGCCACCGGAGAGCGTGCCCATGATCGAAGCCCCGCCGCCGATGTCGCTGCCGTCGCCGACCACCACGCCCTGCGAGATACGACCCTCGACCATCGAGGCGCCGAGGGTTCCGGCGTTGAAGTTCACGAAGCCCTCGTGCATGACGGTGGTGCCCGGGGAGAGGTGGGCGCCCAGCCGCACGCGCGAGGCGTCGGCGATGCGCACCCCGGCGGGCTGCACGTAGTCGGTGAGGCGGGGGAACTTGTCCAGACCCTGAATCTGGATCCCGGCGCGCTGGAGCTGCGGGCGCAGGCGCGCCGCATCGGCGGGGAGCAGGGGGCCGGCATTGGTCCAGGCGACGTTCGGCAGATGACCGAAGATGCCGTCCAGGTTGAGGGCGTTCGGCCGCACGAGCAGGTGCGACAGGGCGTGCAGGCGCAGATAGGCGTCCGCCGTGGAGGCCGGAGCCGCGTCCAGATCGATCGTGAGCTCGACGACCGCGATGGTCACGTCACGCCGCTCGTCCTGGCCCGTCTGCGCGTCGAGCGCGGTGCGGGCGGTGGCGACCTCGTCCGCGGACGGCGCGGACGAGCGGACCTCCGGGTACCACGCGTCGAGGACCGTGCCGTCGCTCGCGGTGGTCGTCAGGCCCAGTCCCCAGACAGATCGTGCGTCGCTCATGCCTCCACGGTATCGCGCCGACGACGGTGTCCCGTCCCGCATGACGGGCATCAGTAGGCTGGGGGCATGGTGCTCGATCTGACCGCGTCCTCCGCCGACATCACCCGCGCGATCTGCGATGTCCCGAGCGTCTCCGGCGATGAGAAGACCCTGGCCGACCTGATCGAGGAGGCCGTGTCCGGTCTGCCGCACCTGGAGGTCATCCGCCACGGCAACACGGTGGTCGCCCGCACGGATCTCGGCCGAGCGCAGCGCGTGGCGATCGCCGGGCACATCGACACCGTGCCCCTCAACGACAACCTGCCCACGCGCGACGTCGAGATCGACGGCGTGCCGCATCTGTGGGGAAGGGGCACCGTCGACATGAAAGCCGGGGTTGCGGTGCAGCTCAAGCTCGCCGCCGAGCTCACCGACCCCGCGATCGACGTGACCTGGATGTGGTACGACAACGAGGAGGTCGCGGCCTCCCTGAACGGCCTCGGGCTTCTCGCCGCGGCACGGCCCGACCTGTTCCAGGCCGACTTCGCCATCCTCGGGGAGCCGTCGAACGGACAGGTCGAGGGTGGGTGCAACGGCACGCTGCGGGCGATCGTGCGGACCACGGGCGTCCGCGCGCACAGTGCCAGGGCCTGGATCGGCGAGAACGCGATCCATCGCGCGGCCCCCATCCTCACTCGGCTGTCCGAGTACCGGGCGCGCGAGGTGATGGTCGAGGGACTGCTCTACCGGGAGGGGCTCAGCGCGGTCCGCATCGCAGGCGGGGTCGCGGGCAACGTCATCCCGGACGCCTGCGAGATCGAGGTCAACTACCGCTTCGCGCCGAACAAGTCCGCGGCCGACGCCGAGGCCCACGTCCGGGCGGTCCTCGCCGGATTCGACGTCGAGATCACGGATGCCGCCGAGGGCGCGCGCCCCGGTCTGGACGCCGACATCGCGCGCCGCTTCGTCGCGGCCGTCGGCGCGGAGCCGCAGCCGAAGTACGGGTGGACCGACGTGGCCCGCTTCTCGGCCCTCGGCATCCCGGCCGTGAACTACGGACCCGGCGACCCGCATCTCGCCCATCACGACGAGGAGCGCGTGCCGCTCGCCCAGATCGACGCCGTCGAGCGGGGTCTGCGCGCATGGCTCACGTCGCACTGACGCTCACGCGGCGCTGGGCGCGGATGCCGCTCGCCCTGCGCATCGGCATCGTCTACGTCCTCGCACGGGTCGTGACGACCGGATTCCTCATCGCCGCGGCCTCCCTGTCCACGGTGTTCTCCCGCTTCGGCGACGACGCGGGACTCATCGACTTCGTCCTCGGATGGGATGCGCAGTGGTACTGGCAGGTGGCCGTGCACGGCTATCCCTCGGACCTCCCGCTGACGGACGACGGGCAGGTGGCCGAGAACGCCTGGGCGTTCATGCCGGTGTTCGCGTACGCCGCGAAGGCGTTGGGCTTCGTGCTCGGTTCCTGGGCGGCCGGCGCCCTCGTGCTCTCGCTCGGTGCCGGCTACCTGGCCTGTCTCGCCCTGCATCGGCTGCTCCGCGACCGCGTCGGGAACGCGGCCGCGTTGTGGGCCGTCGTCTTCTTCGCATCCGGTCCGCTCGCCGCCCTGTTCCAGGTCGGATACGCCGAGACGCTCTTCCTGCTGCTGCTGTTCCTCGCCCTGGACGCGACGATCCGGCGGAACTACGCCTGGCTGTACGTGCTGATCCCCGTTCTGGGGTTCACCCGTCCCGGCGTGCTCGCCTTCGCGCTGTACCTCGGCCTGCACGGGATCCTTCGCTGGAGGCACCGCCGCACCGATCCGCTGGGCGCCAGGGAAGTGGTGCACATCGTGGCCCTCGGCGCGCTGGCGACGGCCACCGGATTCGCCTGGCAGCTGATCGCGGGCGTCGTGACCGGCGACCCCGGCGCCTACCTCGCCACGGAGCTCGCGTGGCGTCGGCACTGGATCGTCGGCGGCGTGGAGGGCTTCGTGCCCTTCGAGGGATGGGTGCAGGCGTCGCACTTCTGGTTCGAGCTCTGGGGTCTGCCGTCGGGATGGGGGCCGGTCGCCCTCGTCGTGCTCGTGGTCGCCGCGGCCGCCGCGCTGCTGCTGTCCCCGCAGGTGCGCGCGCTCGGCCCCGACCTCCGTCTCTGGAGCGCGAGCTACCTGCTCTATCTGCTCGCGGTGTTCTTCCCCCAGTCGAGCACCTTCCGCCTCTTGCTGCCGCTCAGCCCGGCGTGGGGAGCGGTCGCGGTACCGCGCTCCCGTGCCTGGCGGCTGGGCGTGCTCGCGCTGTGCCTGCTGGGCCAGTGGGTCTGGATCTATCACGTGTATGCCCTCGGCAGTACGTTCTGGCAGGTGCCCTGACGACGCGGCGACGCGGATTGTGTCCGGTGACGTCCACGGCGCGGCCGCACCCGATAAACTCGTCCCATACCACCGGAGGAAAGGGAGCCACGATGGCAGCGATGAAGCCGAGGACCGGAGACGGACCCATGGAGGCCGTGAAAGAGGGACGACTCATCATCGTGCGTGTTCCGCTCGAAGGAGGAGGCCGCCTGGTCGTCTCCGTGAACGACGCCGAGGCCAAGGAGCTTCACGACGTGCTCGGTGCCGTCGTGGCCCCGGCCTGATCGAATCTGGTCCGCTGCGGCGGAACCGAGAGGGCGATGGATCCGCGGATCCCTCGCCCTCTTCGCGTGAGCGGCGTCCGATCAGGCGCGGTCGTCGAGGCGGATCAGCTGCAGCAGACCCTCGCCCGCGGGGGAGACGGTCGCCAGCACCGCCGACGACTCCTGGGTCTCCTGCACGAGCGACCGGTAGGCGGATGTGATGTCGTCGCGCTGGACGGGGTCGGCCACGCGGCCCCCGGCGAGGATGCGGGGCACGAGCACCAGGCCGCCCGTGCGGGCGAGGCGGAGGCCGTGCGAGACGTACTCGATGACGTTCTCGGGGTCGGCGTCCACGAAGACGATGTCGTACGACGCCTCGTTCATCCGGGGGAGCACGTCGATCGCGCGACCGGCGATGAACCGGGCACGAGTGGCGGGCACCTTCGCGTCCGCGAACGCCTGGCGGGCGGCGGCGAGGTGCTCGGGCTCGTTGTCGATCGAGGTCAGCACCGCGGTCGGCGCGCCGCGCAGCAGCCAGAGTCCGGAGACGCCGGCGCCGGTGCCGATCTCGACGATGGAGCGGGCGGTGCCTGCGGCGGCGAGCACGGCGATCTGCGAGCCGACGACCGCGCTGATCGGGGAAGCCCCCAGCTCCAGGGCGTGGGCGCGAGCGCGGGCGATGGTCTCCGGCTCGACGATGGACTCCCGAAGGAAGCGCGCGTTGGCGTCGTGCTCGCTCATGACCTGCCTCTCCTGCGTGCATGGCTGATGTGTCCAGGGTATTCGCTCACCGCGCGCAGAGCCTGCAGGCGCGGCGGTAGCCTGGTCACATGACGTTCGGCCTCACCTTCGAGAAGCTGCTGCTCATCGGCCTGATCGCCGTGCTGATCATCGGCCCCGAGCGTCTGCCGCGTGCCGCGGAGGGCTTCGCGCGCATCGTGCGCAAGGCCGGTGAATACCTCCGCGACACGAAGTCCCGCGTGCGCGAGGAGATGGGTCCGGAGCTCGACGACGTGGACTGGCGCAAGCTCGACCCGCGGCAGTACGACCCTCGGCGCATCATCCGCGACGCGCTCCTGGAGGAGCCGGAGCCCGCGACCCCCGCGCAGGCCACGGCGACGATCGCGGAGCCGGTGGCCCCGCGCACCGCGCCGCCGACCTTCAGCGCGGAGAACCATCCGCCGTTCGACACCGAGGCGACCTGAGCCGCCCGGGTCACGAGATCCGCGTCCGCAGCGTCGCCAACTCTTCGTCGCTGAAGAGGGAACGCGGAATGGCGGTGGCGACGGAGGCATCGCGGACTTTGAAGATCACCGCGTCCCGGCCGACGCGCAGGCTCTGGAACGTGCGGTAGGGGATCTCGGAACGGCGGCGATCGCTGCCCAGCCGCAGACGATCCTCGTCGAGCGCGACCCACACCACGCTCTCCACCGGCATTGCGGCGCGCACGGCCCGACGGGCGCTCGAGGTGGTGAGGATCACCGCATACGCTCCCAGAGCGATGGTCACCGCGGGCATCCAGGCGACGAGCGCGCTCACCTCCTCTCCGGCGGCGAGACGGTCGTTGAGGGTGAGGACGGAGAGCACGAGGCCCGCCGCCAGCGCGACCCACATCACGATCGCGACAGGCCTGGTCAGCGCGTAGACGGCCGCGTCTCTGGCCATCCTCCGCAGAAGCCCTTCATCCACGGTCACGGAGCGATGCGGCATCCGTCCATCCTCCCACGCGCGCTCACCCGATCGACATGGGCAGCGTTCGGCCGGCCAGGCCTCGCCCTCGACGCGCGAGCGCCTCCGCCAGCGCGCGGATCGCCCCCGCGGCGGCATCGTCCGGCGCGGAGGTGACGACCGGAACGCCCTCGTCCCCGCCCTGGCGGAGGGCCGGGCTGAGCGGGATGGAGGCCAGCAGCGGCACCGCAGCGTCGGGCACGGACAGGGCCTCCGCGACAGATGCGCCGCCGCCGGCACCGAACAGATCGACGACGGTGCCGTCGGGGAGGGTGTACGCGGCCATGTTCTCGACCACGCCGATCACGCGCTGTCCGGTCTGGCGTGCCACGAGCCCGCTGCGGATGGCCACGTCGGAGGCCGCCGCCTGGGGTGTGGTGACCACGAGCACCTCGGCGTGGGGGAGGAGCTGCCCGATCGAGATGGCGATGTCCCCGGTGCCAGGGGGCATGTCGATGAGCAGGACGTCGAGGTCGCCGAAGAAGACGTCGGTGAGGAACTGCGAGACCGTGCGGTGCAGCATCGGTCCGCGCCAGGCCACCACGGACCCCCCGTCGCGCAGGAACATCCCGATCGAGATGGTCTTCACCCCGTGGGCCACCGGTGGCAGCATGAGGTCGTCGATGCGCGTCGGCTGCGTGCCGGAGGGGATCCCGAGCAGTCCGGGGATCGAGAAGCCGTGCACGTCCGCATCCACCAGGCCGACGGCGAGGCCCTGGTCGGCGAGGGCGACCGCGAGGTTCGCGGTGACCGTCGACTTGCCGACGCCGCCCTTCCCGCTGGAGACGAGGATCACGCGGGTGAGCGAGTCGGGCCCGAACGGCATGTGCCGCGCCGGGCGGCCGGCGCGGAGCCGTTCGGTGAGGGCCTTGCGCTCGGCAGGCGTCATCACGCCCACCTCGACCGCGACGTCCGTGATGCCGGGGACCGCGGCGGCGGCGCCGCGCACGTCGCGCTCGATGCGGTCGGCGGCGGGGCATCCGACGATCGTCAGCACGATGCCCACATGCGCCACCCCGTCCTCGACCGAGATGTCGCGCACCATGTCGAGGTCGCCGATCGGTCGCCGCAGCTCCGGGTCGGTCACCGCCGCCACTGCGGCTCTGACGTTCTCGGCCGCGGTCATGAGGCGGTGCCGCCCGCGGACTTCTCCTCGGTGTCGCCCAGCTCAGCCAGCAGGGCACGGAGCTCCTGCCGCAGCACGTCGCGGGTGACCACCTGCGCGTTGCGCTCCTCCAGCGACATCCGCAGCGCGACGATCTCGCGGGCCAGGTACTCGGTGTCCGCGAGGTTCCGCTCGGCGCGCTGCCGGTCCTGCTCGATCTGCACGCGGTCGCGGTCGTCCTGGCGGTTCTGCGCGAGGAGGATGAGCGGCGCGGCGTACGACGCCTGCAGCGACAGCATGAGGGTGAGCGCGGTGAAGCCGAGCGCGGCGTCGTCGAAGCGGACCTCGCGCGGCATCAGCGTGTTCCAGCCGATCCAGAGGATGCAGAAGAGACTGAGGATGACGAGGAACGCGGGAGTTCCCATCGCGCGGGCGACCCACTCCGTGAAGCGGCCGAAGCGGTCGCGCGAGGTGGAACGGGGGCGGGTGCTCGTCCGTCCTGGCGCGTCGAGGCGGGCGGCCCGCTCCTTGCGCGCCATCAGTGCGCCTCCGTCACGGGCGGCGCCACGTCGTCGCTGTCGTGGGTGCGCCAGTCGTCCGGCAGCAGGTAGTCGAGGACGTCGTCGATGCTGATCGCGCCGACGAGGCGGTGCGCGGCGTCGATGACCGGCAGCGAGACGAGGTCGTAGCTGGCGAGCATGCGGGCGACCTCGGCCGCGGAGGCGGTGACCGGCACCGGCTCGAGGCTGTCGTCGAGGATGGCGCCGAGACGCTCGTGCGGCGGGTAGCGCAGCATCCGCTGGAAGTGCACGAGCCCGAGCAGGCGGCCGGTGGGGGTCTCGAACGGCGGGAGCGTGACGAACACGGCCGCGGCGAGGGCCGGATGCAGCTCGTGACGGCGGATGAGCGCCAGCGCCTCGGCGACCGTGGCGTCGGCGGAGAGGATGATCGGCTCCGGGGTCATCAGACCGCCCGCCGTGTCCGGGCCGTAGCGCAGGAGCATCCGCACGTCCTCCGCCCTCTCCGGCTCCATCCGCTGGAGCAGCTCCTCCAGCTGGGTGGGTGGGAGCTGGGCCAGCAGGTCGGCGGCGTCGTCCGGCTCCATCTGGTCGAGGATGTCGGCCGCGCGCTCCTCGCCGAGGCGGTCGAGGATGTGCACCTGCTCGTCCTCGGGCATCTCCTCGAGGGCGTCGGCGAGGCGGTCGTCGGAGAGCTCCTCCGCCACCTCGATCATCCGTTGCTGCGGGAGGTCGAGGAGCGTGTTGGCGAGGTCGGCGGCGTGCAGCTCGGAGTAGGAGGCGACGAGCTGCTCGGCGGACTGGGACTCGCCCGGCGCCTGTTCCTCGGTCACCTCGCTCCAGGCGGCGAACGTCGTCGGGCCCTTGGCGAACGGCGACGCGCCGGTCTTCGGGCGACGCAGGAAGAGCTGGCTGATCGCCCACTCGCCGAGGCGGTTGGGCTCGATCGCCACGTCCTCGATCACGGCCGTGCCGCTGCCGTCGGTGAGGCTCACCCGTCGGCCCAGCATCTCGGCGAGGACGCGCACCTCGCCGGCACGCGGGGAGAAGCGGCGGACGTTGATGAGGCCGGTGGTGATGACCTGCCCGGACCGGATGGACGTCACCCGGCCGATCGAGAGGAACACGTGCCGGCGGCCGGGGATCTCCACGACCAGCCCGATGACACGCGGGGCCGCGGTACTTCGATACACGACGACGACATCCCGGACCTTGCCGAGGCGGTCGCCGACGGGATCGAAGACGGCGCACCCTGCCAGGCGCGCGGCGAAAACCCGTTGTGTGCTCACTCGACCAGCGTAGCCCGCGGCGTGCCGGGGCGGCGGCTGCGGCGGTCGCTCGGCCGGCCGCGGGGCACGACGTGGAAGAATAGCCGGATGAGCATGCTGAATCGCCCCGCGAGCGGCACGGACACCGGTGAGATCGTCGCCTCCATGCGCGACTACGAGAGCGCGCAGAAGGCGGTGTCGAAGCTGATCGCCGGAGAGGTCCCCGCGCGCGACATCGCGATCGTCGGGCAGAGCGTGCGGACGGTCGAGCGGGTGACCGGACGGCTCGGCTACGCCGCCGCCGCGCGCTCGGGAGCGATCAACGGGGTGCTCATCGGACTCTTCCTGTCGGCGATCCTCGTCCTGGGCAACCCCGAGGTGCCGATCCAGCTGTTCGTCGGCTTCGTCCTCATCGGCGTCGCGGTGGGCATGCTGCTCAGCCTCATCACCTACGCCATCGTGCGCCGCCGCCGGGACTTCGCGAGCGTGACGCAGTTCGCCGCGGATCACTACGAGGTGACCGTGCAGCCCGGCTCGCTGGCGAAGGCGCGGCAGGTCCTCGGCGCGCAGCGGGTCGCCCCCGTGCGTCCTCCGGTGAACCTGGACGAGCCGCCGAAGTACGGCGAGCGGATCCCGCAGGGCGCTCCGGCTCCCGCTCCTGAGCCTGCTCCGGAGCCCGCTCCCGCTCCCGACCCGGCACCGGCTCCCGCTCCCGAGCCTGCCCCCGATCCTGAGCCGGCACCGTCTCCGGAGCCGGCACCGGCTCCCGAGCCGGGTCTTCCGCCGCGGCCGGCGGACCCGGAGACGGGCACCCCCGGGTCCGTGCGGTGACCACGGGGGCCACCGCCCTGCGCATCGAGGTCGCTCTGCCCGCCGGGGCGATCACGGTGTCCGCCGAGTGGACGCCGGGTACCCGTGACGACGTCGTCCTGATCGCGCACGGGGCGGGGGCCGCGAAGGACCATCCGTTCCTCGTCGGGTTCGACCGCGCACTCGCGGCGCTCGGGTACTCGACTCTGCGCTTCAACTTCCCGTACATCGAGCAGGGGCGTCGCATGCCCGGTTCTGCCGCCCACGCGGTCGCGGCCTGGGGGGCCGCGGTCGCCGAGGCCCGCGCGCGGGCGCCACGATCCGCCGTGTGGGCCACCGGGAAGTCCTACGGCGGCCGCATGGCGTCCATGGCCGTCGCCGAGGGCCTTGCCGTGGACGGCCTCGTCTACCTCGGCTATCCGCTGCATCCGCCGGGCCGCCCGGATAGGCCCCGCATCGCGCACCTGCCATCGATCACCGTCCCGCAGCTCTTCGTGGAGGGCACCGCGGACCCGTTCATCCAGCCGATCGCCCAGCTCGACGAGGCCGTCGCCGGCTGTCAGGACGCGCGGGTGCACTGGATCGAGGGCGGCGGGCACTCCTTCGAGGTGAAGGGGCGGAGGCGTCCGCCGGCGGAGGTCGCTGCGGACCTCGCACCGGTGGTCGACGCCTTCGTCACCGGGCAGCGGGACTGAGCGGGGCCGCCGCCCCGCTCCCGCCCGTCGTCAGCCCTGCAGACGCGCCATCCACGCCTCGACCTCGTCGGCCGTGCGGGGGATGCCCGCGGAGAGATTGACCGGGCCGTCCTCGGTCATCAGGATGTCGTCCTCGATCCGGACGCCGATCCCGCGCAGCTCGGCGGGAACCGTGAGGTCGTCGATCTGGAAGTACAGTCCCGGCTCGATCGTGAAGACCATGCCGGGCGTGAGGATGCCGTCGTAGTACATCTCGCGGCGCGCCTGCGCGCAGTCGTGCACGTCGATGCCGAGATGGTGCGACGTGCCGTGCACCATGTAGCGACGGTGCTGGCCGCCCTTGTCCGCGTCCAGGGCTTCCTCCGCGGTGACGGGGAGGAGGCCCCACTCCGCGGTGCGCTCAGCGATCACGGCCATGGCCGCCGCGTGCACGTCGCGGAAGCGGACGCCGACCTTCGCCGCCGCGAGAGCCGCGTCCGCGGCCTCGCGCACCGTCTCGTAGACCCGGCGCTGCACCTCGGTGAACGTCCCGGACACCGGGAGCGTGCGGGTGATGTCGGCGGTATAGAGGCTGTCGGCCTCCACACCCGCATCGACGAGGATGAGGTCTCCTGGCACGACGGCGCCGTCGTTGCGCGTCCAGTGCAGGTAGCAGGCGTGCGGTCCGGACGCGGCGATCGTGTCATAGCCTTCGCCGTTGCCGTCCTCGCGGGCGCGGCGGTGGAAGACGCCCTCGACGACGCGCTCGCCACGGGCATGTGCCACCGCGGCGGGGAGCTCGCGGATGAGGTCGTCGAAGCCCTGCGCCGTGATCTCCACGGCCCGGCGCATCTCGGCGATCTCGAAGTCGTCCTTGATGAGGCGCAGCTCCGAGACGACACGGGTGAGGGTCTCGTCCTCCTCGAGGACCAGCTCGCCCTCGACCGGGGCGAACTCGTGCAGGTGCGCCGTGGCCAGCTGCAGGTCGGCGGCGACACCGGCGAGCGACGGACGCGGCCCGATCCAGAATTCGCCGACCGTGGCGTCGGCGTAGAACTCCGTCGTGGTGCGGTCGGCGCGCTCGCGGAAGTACAGCGTGACGTCATGCCCGTCGTCGGTCGGCTCGAAGACGAGCACCGAGTCCGGTTCGGCGTCGGACGCCCAGCCGGTGAGGTGCGCGAAGGCGGAGTGCGCGCGGAAGACGTAGTCGGTGTCGTTGCTGCGCTGCTTGAGCGAACCGGCGGGGATCACGAGCCGCTTGCCGGGGAACGCGGCTGAGACGGCAGCGCGGCGGCGCTCGGCGTACGGAGCCTGGGCGCGCGGCGCGGGCAGCGTCTCCGGACGCTCGGCCCACCCGGTGGAGATGGTGTCGAGGAAGCCCTGCGGGAAGGGCTGCTTGCGATTGGTCGAGCTGTTCTCGACGGGGGTTTCGACGGTCTCGTCAGCGATCGTGTCGTTTTCTCCGGTGCTCATCCGTCCAGTCTCTCACCTGGAGGCCGCGCAGCGTGATCAGCCGGCCGGCTCGAGCTGCACGATGAGGGCGCGGTGGTCGCTCCCGCCGGCATCCTCGAGGACGGCAGAGCCGGTGGGGCGCCAGTTGGCGGACGCCATCACGTGATCGATGGGGGCACCGGCGAGGGCGGGGAACGAGCTCGGCCAAGTGCCGGACATCCCGTTGCCGGTCCGGGAGGCGACGTCCCGGCAGTAGCCGATGTCGCCGCCGTCGACGCCGAGGGAGGCCATGTGATCCACGGTGGCGTTGAAGTCTCCGGCGAGGATGAAGTCACCCGCAGGGCACTGGTCGGCGATCCACTGCAGATCGCTCTGCCATTGCTGCATCTCCTCCATGCGCGGCGCGACGGCGTGCACGGCGACGATCGTGGGGCCGTCCCCGTCGATCGGCATGAGCACGGCGCTCGGCACGGATCCGGTGTTGTTGCTTCCGTCCTTGGAGGACTCGATCACGGAGTACTCGCCGAGCTCGGGAGCCACCAGGACCGTGGTCTGCCACGACTGCGGGCCGTCCTCCACGTCCGGGCGGAACTGCACATGGTGCACCCACATCGGATGGCCCTGCTCGCGCAGCATGAGCGCGATCCGCTCGCCGACCTCTTCGGTGGTCTCCGGCAGCGCCACCACGTCGGCCTCCTGCTCGAGGATCTCCTGGGCGATCTGCTCGGCGGAGACGGCCTCACCCGCCGTGTTCCAGGTGAGCACCCGCAGACTCGTGTCCGTCCGCTCAGGCAGGGCCGCCACCCCGAAGCCGCGGGTCGCTCCGATCGCACCCGTCGCCGCAGCACCGAGGAGGGCGACGATCAGGACCGAGGCCGCGAACCCGCGCAGCGGTCGGGCGAGGAGGAGCAGCAGCGCCAGCACCGCGATGACCAGGAACCCGCCGAGCACGAGGCCGCGGGCGGCGACGAGCTGAGCGAATGGGTAGGTCTGCTCGAGGTGGAAGAACTGCGGCCACACCACGATCGCCGACGCGATCGCGAAGAGCACGGTGAGCAGGATCCCCAGGAGACGAAACATCCCCTCCAGCCTAGAAGCGCCGCCTGTGAAGTCCCTGCCTCGCATCGCCGGTCCGTCCACGCGATCCGGGTCCGGTTTCCGCGCCACGCGCGTCGACGCTCGGTACGCTCGGAGGATGCCCGTTCCGCCCGCTGGTCCTGCCGACCTGCACCTGCACTCCAACCACTCCGACGGCACCGAGTCGCCCGCCGAGGTCATGAGGCAGGCGCATCGGCACGGCGTACGGACCGCCGCGCTCACGGACCACGACCGCACCACGGGCTGGACGGAGGCCGGCGACGCCGCCGTCGCGCTCGGCATGACCTTCCTCCCCGGGATGGAGCTGTCAGCCAAACACGAGTGGCGCAGCGTGCACGTGCTCGGCTATCTCTTCGATCCGGAGGATGCGGCGCTGCGGGCGGAGACCGACCGGATCCGGAACGACCGGATCGGACGAGCGGAGCGCATCGTCCGCAACATCGGCCGCGATTACGACCTGCACTGGGATGACGTCCTCGCCCAGACGACGCTCGACGCGACGGTCGGCCGGCCCCACATCGCGGACGCGCTGGTGGCGCGCGGCATCGTACGGGATCGGGGCGAGGCCTTCGACGGCATCCTCCATCCGCGGGAGGGCTACTACGAGCCGCACTACGCCCCGGACCCGCTGACCGCCGTGAGGCTTCTCACCGAGGCGGGCGGCGTGGCGATCATCGCGCACCCTGTGACGGCGGGCCGTGATCGGATGATGCCGGTGCCGTACATCGAGCGTCTGATCGACGCGGGGCTGGCCGGATTCGAGGTGGACCACCGGGAGAACACCGCCGCCGGCAAGCGGCTGCTGCGCGAACTGGCAGCCCGGCACGACCTCATCGTCACCGGGTCCAGCGATTACCACGGCACCGGAAAACCGAACGTGCCGGGGGAGAACACCACCGCGGCGGACATGGTCGCCCGGATCATCGATCGCGCCTCCGGCTCCGGCCCGCGGCGTCCCTGACCCCGGCGGACTGTCGGCGGTCTCCCGGCATTCTGTCGAGGCGGACCGATACGGTCCGAGGCATGCAACGTGCCACCTCCCTGGAGCGCCGCGTCGACGCGATCGCTCGCCGACTCCTCCGTGCGGTGCCGACATCGGGCTTCCGCGCCGGGCTGGCCGAGTTCCTCGTCTTCGTGCTGAAGCAGGCCTGGGCCTGCGTGTTCGGTGCGGCGCTGCTGGTGATGATCGTCGCCGCCCGCCTCTGGTACCCCGACGACGTCGCGCTCGCCCGCAACGACGCGCTGACGATCGCGGCCGTGCTCATCCAGGTGGCCATGCTCGTGTTCCGCCTCGAGAGCGGGCGGGAGCTCTGGGTGATCGTGCTCTTCCACATCACCGGCACGGCGATGGAGCTGTTCAAGACCGACGTCGGTTCCTGGGCGTATGCCGCGGACGGCATCCTCCGCATCGGGGGAGTCCCGCTGTTCAGCGGGTTCATGTACGCGGCGGTCGGCTCCTACATGGTGCGCGTGTACCGGCTGTTCGACCTCGGGTTCACCCGCTACCCGCGCCGGTGGTTGACGGCCGTCCTGGCCGCCGCCATCTACGTCAACTTCTTCACCCACCACTGGTGGTGGGATGCCAGGTGGCTGCTCCTCGCCGGGGTGGTGGTGCTGTGGCTGCCCACCGTCATGCACGCCCGCGTATGGCGCCGCACCATCCGGCTGCCGCTCCTCGCGGTCTTCGCCGGGGTGGCGGTGTTCATCTACCTGGCCGAGAACATCGGCACGTGGGCAGGCGCGTGGGCGTATCCCGACCAGGCGGCGGGGTGGCAGCCCGTGTCCCTGAGCAAGCTCAGCTCCTGGTTCCTGCTGATGATCATCTCGGTGGTGCTCGTCGCCTGGGTCTACCCGCCGCAGGTTCCGGCCGACCTCCTGCACGACGAAGGGCGCCCCACGGCAGACCGTGCGGGCGCCCCTCGGACGACGATGACGCGGGTCAGGCGCCGGTGACGGGTGCCGCCCCGGTGCCGGAGCCGCCGCGACGACGGCGGCGACGGCGGGCGGGGGCGGGCTTGCCGTCGTGGTGCTCCTTGCCGGCGCCGTCGTGGGTGCCGGCACCCTCGGCGCCGCGGTCGGCGGTCTGCGCGGCGGAACCCTCGCCGGACGACCCTTCGGGCGTGCCCTCCGCGAACGTGGAGCCGACAGACGACGAGCCGGTGCGGCGGCGGCGACGGCGGCGCGTGCCGCCCTCTCCGGTGCCCTCTTCGGCGGCGTCCGCGGCGCGCTCCGGACGACGGGTGCGCTCCGTCTTGACCGCTTCCTTCTTCGGCGCGCTCACGAGCCGCCCCTTCGTCCCCTCGGGGATGTCGAGGTCGGTGTACAGGTGCGGGCTCGACGAGTAGGTCTCGACCGGTTCGGGCTGACCGAACTCGAGCGCGCGGTTGATGAGGGCCCACTTGTGCAGGTCCTCCCAGTCCACGAACGTCACCGCGATCCCGGTCTTGCCCGCGCGGCCCGTGCGTCCCGCGCGGTGGAGGTAGGTCTTCTCCTCGTCGGGGATGGTGTGGTTGATGACGTGGGTGACGTCGTCGACGTCGATACCGCGGGCCGCCACGTCCGTCGCCACGAGGACGTCCTTCTTGCCGGCCTTGAACGCGGCCATGGAGCGCTCACGCTGGTCCTGTCCCATGTCGCCGTGGACGCCGCCCACGTTGAAGCCGCGGTCGCTCAGCTCGTCCACCAGACGCTGCGCTGCGCGCTTCGTGCGCGTGAAGATGACCGTCTTCCCCCGGCCCTCGGCCTGCAGGATGCGAGCGATGACCTCGTCCTTGTCCAGCGAGTGGGCGCGGTAGACGAGGTGCTTGATGTTCGCCTGCGTCAGGCCCTCGTCCGGGTCGTTGGCGCGGATGTGGATCGGGTTGGTCATGAACCGCCGTGCCAGCGCGACGATCGGACCGGGCATGGTCGCGGAGAACAGCTGCGTGTGCCGCACCGCGGGGACCTTCTGGAAGATCTTCTCGATGTCGGCGAGGAAGCCGAGGTCGAGCATCTTGTCGGCCTCGTCGAGCACGACCTCGGTCGCGTTCGAGAGGTCGAGGAGGCGCTGGCCGGCGAGGTCGATGAGACGCCCCGGCGTGCCGACGACGATCTGCGCTCCGGCCTTGAGCTGGTCGATCTGCCCTTCGTACGCCTTGCCGCCGTAGATGGCGACGACGCTGGTGGAGCGGTTGCTCGTGAGCAGATCGATGTCCTCGTAGACCTGCACCGCGAGCTCGCGGGTCGGGACGACGATGAGGGCCTTGACCCCGTGCTCCGGATCCTTCCCGAGGCGCTGCACGACCGGGATGCCGAAGCCGAAGGTCTTGCCGGTACCGGTCTTCGCCTGTCCGATGATGTCCTGCCCCGGGAGCCCGAGGGGGATGGTCTGCTCCTGGATCGGGAAGGCATCGACGATGCCCTTCGCGGCCAGTGCGTCGACGATGTCCTGATCGATGCCGAGTTCGGCGAAAGTTGTCACTGTTGTTCAGATGCCTGTCCGGCGACCATGCGCGATCGCCTCGTAAACGGAGCCACGCCGTCTCGTGTGCCACAGGCGCGGGGCCCCGCTCCGACGGCGGGGACACGCCCAGCCTACCGGAGGGGCGGCTCCGGGCAGGGAGGACGTCTTCTGCCGAGTATTGTGAACGACGTGGCCGACTCGGGAGGAACACCTCGTGGTTAAGTGGTTCTGGCAGCGCGACGCCGCGCCGCGACGCACCCTGGCGCTGCGCAGCCGCGGCGAGCAGAGCGATGCGACGCGTGTCGACTTCGCGGAGCTGGCGCCGGAGCTCGACCGATTCCTCGGCCAGGCGGCCTACCTCCAGCTCGGCTACTTCGAGACGCTGACGCGGCTCATCCGCGCGACTCCCGAGCTGGCCGAGAAGGAGTCGCTGTCCCGGGCCGCCGGTGCGGCGCTCACCAAGCACCGGGGCATCGTCGACATCATCGCGGCGCGCGGTCAGGACCCGACGCAGCTCATGCTCCCGTTCCGCGAGCACCTGGACGCGTTCCGGCGCAAGACCATCGGGGCGCGCCCGCGCGAGACCCTGCTCGCGGTCTACATCACGGCGGGCATGCTCGACGACTTCTATCTCGCGCTCGCTTCGAGCTACGGCGAGACGGGGCGGCGGGTCGCGGAGATCCTGCGCGAGGACGACGCGCGCCACGAGATCGTCGCGATCATCCAGGAGACGATCGAGAGCGACGAGGAGTGGCGCTCGCTGCTGTCCATGTGGGCGCGGCGTCTCGTGGGCGACACGATCCTCGTCTGTCGCGCGGCTCTGCGTCCCGAACTCCTCGCCGTGGAGGAGGCCCGCATCGAGCCGGTGTACACCGAGCTGATGGGGGCGCACGCCCGGCGCATGGACGCGATGGGCCTCGCGTCCTAGCTCAGATCCCGAGCGCGGCTCTCCGCTGCTCGTCGCCGCGTCGACGCGCTGCGGTGAGAGCCGCGGCGGCGAGCGCCGCGACCGCGGCGGCTCCGAGGGTGCTCGCCAGCCACAGCCAGACGCTGTCCTCGCCCACGCCGGACCACTGCAGAGCCGTGTAGACGATCGCCGAGACGGCCGTCGCGATCGCCGGGGCGAGTGCGACGCCGCGCCGTTCGCGACCGCCGATCAGGAAGTGCGCGGCGATGCCGAGCACGCAGGCGCCGACGAGGGCGAGGAGGATGTACATGCGCGGGTCAGGCGACGAAGCCCACGCGACGCGACTCCTCGGTGCCCAGCTCGATGTAGGCGAGGTTCGCGGTCGGCACGATGTAGGAGTTGCCCTTCACGTCGGCGAAGCTCAGGTGCGAGGCGCTCTGCTCGAGCGCGGCGGAGACCTGGGTGCGGACCTCGTCCGCCGTGGCAGCGGTGTCGAAGCTCAGCTCGCGGCCGGTGTTGATGATGCCGATGCGGATTTCCACGGGTGCTCCTTGCAGGTCGTCGGACTCGGCCAACTCTATCGCGCACCGAGCGGGGGAGACCGGCGGCGTCGGTCGTTTCGCCCTGAGCGCACAACCCGCGAGGAGGTTCGCCCTCGACGCCGATGTCCGCGCCTCCCGATAGCGTGGAGGGATGATGTCGGATGCCGCGCAGCGAGCCGTGATCACGGCGCCGCCGACCGCGTCGGGCGTCGTGATCGGTGCCCCCGGCACCGGTAAGACGCGCACGCTCGTCGACCGTGTGGTGCAGCTCCTCGAAGTCGAAGGGCTGCGGCCGGAAGAGGTGCTGGCGCTCACGCCGAGCCGACAGGCGGCCACCGCGCTGCGCGACCGGATCGGCGTGCGCATCGGCCAGGCGACGCCGGGACCGCTGGCCCGGTCGCTCGGGTCGTTCGCGTTCCAGCTCGTCCGCGGCGCGATGGTGAGGGAGGGCGCGGAGCCGCCGGCTCTGCTCACCGGCGCCGATCAGGACCGCATCATCGCCGAACTGCTCGCCGGCGATGCCGAGGACGCCCGCATCGCCTGGCCTCCGGCGCTCAGCGAGCCCGTACGCGCCTCGAAGGGCTTCCGCTCCGAACTCCGCGCCTTCCTCGCGGAGTGCACGGAGCTGGGGGCGAGCCCGGCCGAACTGCGCGCCACCGGCGATGCGGTGTGGACGGCGGCGGCCGACTTCGTGGAGGAGTACCGCGCGGTGCTCGATGCCCTACGGGCCGCGCACCGCGACGCCGCCGATCTGCTCAGCGAGGCAGCGGGGATCCTCCGCACGGCTGACAGCGCGACCCTCGGGCCGCTGTCGCCCCTGCGGGTGGTGCTCATCGACGACGCCCAGGAACTGACGCGCGGAGGCATCGGCGTGGTGCAGGCGCTCCTCGACCGGGGCATCGCGGTCCACGCATTCGGCGACCCCGACATCTCCTCCGGTGCCTTCCGCGGAGCCAGCCCCGAGCTTTTCGCGCAACTCGCCGGCGCGCTCACCACCGTGCACGTGCTCGACGGCGCCCACCGTCAGCGCCCGCTGCTGACCGCGTTGACGCGCACGGTGACGCAGGCGATCGGCGTCTCGGGACGCGTCGAGCATCGGCGCGCCCCGGCGCCCACCGCGGGGGACGACAGCGCGGAGGTCTCGACCTTCCTCGCGCCGTCGCCCTACGAGGAGTTCGACCGCATCGCGGGAGTCATGCGCGACTGGCATCTGAGCGCCGGCATCCCGTGGGAGCGGATGGCGGTCATCGCCCACGACACCCGTCAGGTCACAGCCTTGGAGACCGAGCTGGCCGCGCGCGAGATCCCGACGAGGGCCGCCGGGGTGCAGCGCCCGCTCGGGAGCGAGGGGATCGTGCGCGACATCGTCGGCATCGTGCGGCTCGCGCTGACTCCGGACGAGGACCGCACCGTGCAGGCCTGGGAGGAGGCGCTGCGGACGCCGTTCGGCGGAATGGACGCGATCGCGCTCCGTCGGCTGCGCGCGCGGCTCCGCCACCTCGAACTCGGTCAGGGCGGGTCGACTCCCGCGCGCGAGCTGCTGCGCGCGGCGATGTCGGCGCCGGCCACCCTCACGCTCATCGATGCACCGGAGTCGCGGACCGCCGAGCGCTTCGCCGAGACGGTCGCCGGCGTCGCTCGTGCGGCGGCGGAAGGCGAGACGATCCACGACCTCCTGTGGCGCATCTGGGAGCAGGCCAGGGCCGTCGACGGGCGGCGGCTGCAGGTCGCGTGGCGGGAGATCTCGCTGCTGCCGACCGGAGCCGAGACGGCGCGATCGCTGGATGCTCTCGTGGCTCTGTTCGACGCGGCCAAGCGCTTCGTCGAGCGCACACCCGACGAGCGCCCCGAGGTCTTCGTGCGCGACATCCTCGACAGCGAGGTGCCGGAGGACACGCTGTCGTCGCCGGACCGGCCGGGGACGGTCACCCTGCTCACGCCGGCCACCGCGCTCGGCACGGAGTTCGACGCGGTGGTCGTCGCCGGTGTGCAGGACGGCGTCTGGCCCAACGTACGGCTGCGTGGCGGGCTGCTCCAGACCTGGCGGCTCGCCGACGCGCTGACCGCGGCGCGCTCCGGCCTCCCGGCGGAGGTCCCGGGCGTGCTCGACCGGCGTCGGGCGGCGCTCCATGACGAGTTGCGGCTGTTCGTGCGGGCACTCTCGCGGGCGCGCCATCGCCTCCTCATCACCGCGGTGGACGATGACGACCTGTCACCCAGCGCCTTCTTCGGATTCCTTCCCCCTCCGGAGCCGCCGGAGCGTCATGCCTCCGCGGAGCACCCGCTCACGCTGCGCGGGCTGGTCGCGCGGCACCGTCGGGTGCTCACCACGACACACGCCGAACCCGCGAGGCGCGAGGCGGCCGCCCAACTCGCCATCCTCGCCCGGGAGGGCGTGCCGGGAGCGCATCCGCACGACTGGTACGGCGTCACGGCGCCCTCGACGGCGGCGCCGCTGCGCGATCTCGCTGCGAGCGGAGCCCGGGTGTCGCCCTCGGCGGTGGAGTCGTACGAGGAATGCGGGCTCAACTGGGTCGTCTCGGCTCTCGGCGGCGACACCGTCATGCCGCCGACGGCGGGCATCGGCACGATCGTCCACGAGGCGATGGAGCGCGTGCCGGACGGCGACCTCGCGCGCATGCGGGAGATCGTCGAGGAGCATTGGCCGGAGCTCGACTTCGAGACGGCCTGGATCGGGCGCAAGGAGCGTCGTCGCGCCGACCTGTTCGTCGACCGGCTGCACAGCTACCTCGGTGAGGTGACGAGGGACGGCGGGCGCGTCCTCGGCAGCGAGGTGGAGTTCCGATTCGCCGTCGACGTGTCCGGCGAGACCGCCGAGCCGAGCGTCTACCCGGTGGGGGAGGACCGCGGTCACCGCGCCATCGTGCACGGCTACATCGACCGGGTCGAGGCGTATCCGCCCGGCGCGGGCGAACACGGACCGGCGCGCGGCCGCGGCTGGCAGTCGATGGCCGGTGGGCCGGAGGGGACCACGGTGGTCGTCGACCTCAAGACCGGGAAGACCGATCCGGAGGCGGACGGCGGCGTCGTCGACCATGCCCAGCTCGCGGCCTATCAGATCGCTGTGCAGGAGGGGCTCGTGCCCGGTGCCGCGCCCGGTTCGCTCGGGGGCGCGCGTCTGGTGATCGTCTCGAAGACCCTGGCGAAGAGCGACTACCGCGTCGCGCACCAGCACGCCTTGGACGCCGAGGCCCGGTCGCAGTTCCTGCACCGGGTCGCCGAGGTCGCCCGCGGCATGTCGGCGGCGAGCTTCACGGCTCAGGTGGAGGCCCACTGCGCCGACACGCAGCGCCGGGTCCATCCCTGCCGCATCCACACCGTGCCGGCGGTGAGCGCATGACCGCAGGAACCCCGGACGCCGTGCTCTCGGCGACCGACATCGCCGCCGCGCTCGGACTGCCGACCCCGACGGCTGCCCAGCAGCAGGTGATCGAGGCGCCGCTGGAGCCGGCGCTCGTCGTCGCCGGGGCGGGCAGCGGCAAGACGGAGACCATGTCGGCCCGGGTGGTCTGGCTCGTCGCGAACGGGCTCGTCCGCCGGGACGAGGTCCTCGGCCTCACGTTCACCCGCAAGGCGGCGGGGGAGCTCGCGGAGCGCATCGGCGCCCGCCTCGCCGTCGTCGACGAATACGGTCGGCGGGGCCTGCTCCCGCATCTCCCGGAGATCGTCGCCGGAGGGGCACTGCGTCGAGTGGCGGAGGCCGCGCCGGGGCGGCAGCGCGAACTCGTGCGCAGCCATGTTCTCGACGAGCTCGCCCAGCACTACGGCACGGCCGGGGAGCCCGGGGCGCTCCGCACCGCCGACGACCTCCTCATCCGTCCCCGCGTCTCGACCTACAACGCCTTCGCCGACGGCATCGTGCGCGAGCACGCCGCACGCATCGGCCGGGATCCCGATGTGGCGATGCTCAGCCAGGCGGCGTCCTGGATGCTGGCGCGGGAGGTCGTGCTCCGCAGCGATCTGCCGGAGCTGGAGGAGGTCGACTACGCCCTCGGAACAGTCATCGACGCCGTGCAGCGGCTCGCCGGCGCGGCGCTCGACCATCGCGTCGACCTCGCCGAGGCCGAGCGTCTCGCGGCAGCACAGGCCGCGGCGTTCGAGCCCTACCGCTCCCATGCCGATGTCGAGAAGGCGGCGGTCAACCTGCGCACCCTCCCGACTCTGACCAGCCTCGTGCGCGACTACATCGCCGAGAAGGACCGGCGCGGCGTGCTCGACTTCGCCGACCAGGTGTCCGGAGCGTACGACATCGTCGAGTCCGCGCCGGACGTCCGCGCCGAGCTCCGGGAGCAGCACCGGGTCGTGCTGCTCGACGAGTACCAGGACACCTCGGTGATCCAGACGCGCTTCCTCGCGGAGGTGTTCCGCGACACGGCCGTGATGGCCGTCGGCGATCCGCACCAGTCGATCTACGGGTGGCGCGGAGCCAGCGCCGACAACCTTTACGCATTCCCCCGATCCTTCTCGAGCACGGGGGATGTGCGCACCTACAGCCTCATGACGAGCTGGCGCAACGACCGCCGGATCCTCGACGTCGCCAACCGGGTGTTGGAGCCTCTGCAGCGCCCCGGACTCGACGTGCCGCCGCTGGAGCCGCGGCCGGGCGCGGGGGAGGGCACGGTCGCCGTGCGCTACCCGTTCACCGTCGACGACGAGGCCGCCGAGGTCGCGGCCTGGTTCGCCGAACGTCGCGCCGCCCACGAGGAGGCCTCGACCTCCCCGCACACCGGCGCCATCCTGTTCCGGTCCAAACGCCACATGCAGACCTTCGCCGGCGCGCTCGCCGCGCGAGGCATCCCGCACCGCATCCTCGGACTCGGGGGCCTGCTCGCCACGCCCGAGGTCGTCGACGTGGTCTCGACCCTGCGGGTGGTGCACGACCCGACGGCCGGTTCGGCGCTGATCCGGCTCCTGACGGGCCCGCGCTTCGGCGTCGGGGTGGCGGATATGGCGGCGCTGTACGAGCTGGGACGCGCGCTCGCGGAGCGCGACACCGCCCTCATGCCCCTGCCGGAAGAGGTGCGGGCGCGGCTGCGCTCCTCCCGCGGTGCCGACGAGGCCGTCTCCATCGTGGACGCGGTCGACATCGTGCGCGCGGTCCGCGACGACTATCGCCTGCTGGAGGGCATCACCCCGGAGGGCCGCTCCCGGATCCGCGCCGCGGGGGAGATGCTGGAGCGCCTGCGTCGCGCGTCGTCCCAGCCGATCCCGGAACTCATCCGGCTCATCGAGCTGGAGCTGCGATTGGATATCGAGCTCGCCGCCAACGAGACCCGGGGACCCGCGCGGGTCGCAGCCACCCAGCTGCGGGCGTTCGCCGACGAGGTGCGCGCGTTCCTCGCCGCCGACGAGCGCGGCACGATCGGCAGCCTGCTGGCCTGGCTCGACAAGGCGGAGAGCACCGACGAACTCATGCCCCGACCGGAGCCCCCGGAGCCCGGGGTCGTGCAACTGCTCACGATCCACGGGTCGAAGGGCCTGGAGTGGGACGCCGTCGCGGTCGTGCGCCTCGTCGTCGACGAGCTGCCGGGGCGGGTGTCCGACACCTCGGGATGGTTCGGGTTCGGCGTCGTGCCGTTCGCGCTGCGCGGAGACCGCGACGCGCTCCCGCGTTTCGTCTGGGACCCGGAGGAGGCGATGGAGGGCGAGGCCGACCCCGGCAAGCGGCAGAAGCTCGCGCAGGCGTCGCTGTCGGGCGGGGCGACGAAAGCGAACCCCCACGGTGGCGCGCTCAAGCGCTTCAAGGACGCCTACCGGGAGTATCAGCGCCAGGAGGAGCGTCGCCTCGCCTACGTGGCGATCACCCGCGCCAAGAGCGACCTGCTGCTGAGCGGCGCCCACTGGGCGGGTCAGAAGGCGCCGCGCACGCCGAGTCCGTACCTCCTGGAGGCCATCGACGTCCTCGGGCTCGACGCGATCCCTCCGGTCGACCCGGACGAGAACCCGTACGACGGTCCCGGCGCCACGCTGCACTGGCCGCTCGACCCGCTCGGCGGACGGCGCCCCGTGGTGAGCGCCGCGGCGGCGGTCGTCGAGGAGGCCCTCCAGGGCGACACCCTCGAGCCGACCGAGGAGTTGCGCCGGCTCCTCGACGAGCGCGCCGCCCGCCAGCGCGGGACGGACGCGGAGGCACCCACGCGAGTGCCCGCCTCCCGGTTCAAGGACTACGTCACGGACTACACCGGGACTCTGTCCTCGCTCGTGCGCCCGATGCCCGAGCGCCCGTACCGCCAGACCCGTCTGGGGACCCTGTTCCACGCGTGGGTCGAGCAGCGCTCGGAGCTCGTCGGTGTCGGAACCCGGGTGGACGAGGCGCTCTGGGAGGTCGACGAGGACGAGCCCGAGGACGACGGTGCACCGGGTGCTCCGGCATCCGGTGCCGCTGCGGACGCCGCCGACCTCGCCGCACTGCAGGAGACCTTCGAGCGGAGCGAGTGGGGGCCGTTGCAGCCGCTCGCCGTGGAGATCGAGATCGACTTCGCGCTGGGAGCCGGCCTCCCGGGAGTGCGCCCCGACGCGACGGAAGCCCACATCGTCATCTGCAAGCTCGACGCGGTGTACCGACGCGCCGACCGCGGCGGACGTATCGAGATCGTCGACTGGAAGACCGGGCGGGCGCCACGCACACCGCAGGAGCGCGAGGAGCGCATGCTGCAGCTGGCCCTCTACCGGCTCGCGTACCACCGGCGTTTCGGCGTCCCGCTCGAGGAGATCGACGTGGCGCTGTACTACGTGGCCGACGACCTCGTCATCCGCGGGGACCGCGTCTACTCCGAGGAGGAGCTCTTCCAGCGCTGGAGCGCCGCCCGCGCCGCGCGCTGAGCCTCTTCGGAATCGTCGTCGTCCGTCGTGGGGGAGGAGGGGAAGGAAGTATCGACCCGTCCGCTTCCGCGCGTCTCGGCGAACGCGTGCGCGACGCCGGAGAGGTCCTCGGTCTCGATGCTCGCCACGGCGGCACGATGTTCCGCGTCGGACTGCGACGGCGCGCCCGCGGGCTCGCCCGCCTCCGCCACCGACGACACGGTGCGCGCGGCGTCGAGATCCACGTCGTCCGCCTCCGCCGCCCAGAGCTCTTCCGGGTTGTAGGCATCGGTCTGCATCGAGGTGTCCACCTCGGGAGCGGCCGCCACCGGCACGCGGTCGAGCGCGTCCATCGCCGAGTCCACGTCCGAGCGGCGATCACTGGGCACGCCGAGATCGTCGTGGCGCAGGCCGTCGGCGAGAGCCTCCAGCAGCGCGGCCGCGTCCTCCACGATGTCCTCGCGTCGCAGCGCGTCCCCGTGGACGAGCCAGCGGGCGAACTCCAGCTCGGCGAGCAGCCGCGCACGGATCTCGAGACCGGCGTCGGGAGTTCGATCCATCGCACGGGCGTACGCGCCGTGCACGTCGGCCGCGGCGTCGGGCGCGGCCGACAGCCAGGACAGGTCGAGCGCCGGATCGCCGACCGCGAGACCGTGCCAGCCGATCACGCCGGTGACCTCGGGGCCGCGCTCGGGATGATCGTCGAAGAGGAACGACGTGGCCTGCGCGCCGCCGAGCACGACCGTCGACTCGAAGCGCCACAGGTCGTCGTCGGCGACGGCCTCCCGCCACCGCACCGTGAGGCGGGCGGGGACGCGTCCCGTGGCTGCGGCGGTGTCGACGAGCCGTTCCAGCTCGGCGCGGCTCTCCTCCGCACTGCGCATCACGAGTCCGGCACCGCGGACGACCGACGTCGGCAGCGCGTGCACGGCGGCGATCGCGGCCCCCATGGACTCCGCGGCGCCGCGTCCGGCGGGAACCATCGACGCCTCGATCTGGAAGCCGGGGAGCAGTTCGGTCACGAGCGCTCGGCCCTCGCCCACCCTCGTCTCGCCGACGTATCCGGGAGCGCGGAACGGGAGCATGGCGCGCGCGCCGTCGGTGAGGGCGCGGAGCGCGAGGGCTTCGGCCGCCAGCTCGCGCGCGGCGTCATCATCGTCCGCCACGCGGATCGCGAGCTCCCGGCCGTCGGCGAGGGAGGCGACGGCGGAGTCGAAGCGCCCGTCGCCGTTCGCGGTGAGCGCCCGGGTGCCCGTGACCTCCGCGCCGGGAAGTGCGGCCGTCACCGCCGCGGCTAGAGTGAATGGAGAGCGTCCCATGCCCCCAGGGTAGGTCGGCTCAGGGGCGGTCCCGCCTCCGCCACGCCCGTGAGAGAGGGAGTCGATGAGCATTCCGCGCCCGTTCTTCGACCGCGCCGCCGAACTCCGCGAGGAGGAGGGCGTGATCGAGCGTCTCCGCGGCCTCGCGGCCTCGCGCGTCATCGTCGTCCGGGAGGGGCGTGTGCGCGTCGCGGCCTCGGCGCTGCTGCGCGTCTCGGCGGACGACGTCACGGACGGGACATGGGCGCTGCTCGGTCGGGAAGCCGACGGCTCCGCGCTCCTGCTCGCCGCGCTGCCGCCGGAGACCGATGCTCTCGACACGGCGCCGGACGAGATCTGGCTCGGCCTCCGCGACCTCGGCGGGCGCCTGGACGCCGGGGAGTCCGAGGTGCTCGTCGCCGCGGTCGCGCTGGCCGGCTGGCTCCGCGACGCCCCGTTCTGCCCCACCTGCGGCGGAGGGACGGAGCTGCGCAACGCGGGCTGGTCGCGGCGGTGCCTGGTCTGCGGCCGCGAGCACTTCCCGCGGACCGACCCCGCGGTTATCGTCGCCGTCGAGAGCGCGGACGGCGAGCGGTTGCTGCTCGGTGCCAATGCGAACTGGGGCGGTCGCATGTACTCCTGCTTCGCCGGTTTCACAGAGGCGGGCGAATCCCTCGAGGCCACCGTGCACCGGGAGATCGAGGAGGAGTCCGGCGTGCGCCTCTCGACGCTGCGCTACATCTCCTCGCAGGCGTGGCCCTTCCCCCGCTCGCTCATGGTCGGGTTCCGCGCCGCGGTCGAAGACGAAGCCGCGGCCAGACCCGACGGCGAGGAGATCATCGACGTGCGCTGGTTCACGCGGGAGGAGATCGGTTCCGCGCTCGCCGGGGACGGTCCCGTCGGGTTGCCGGGACCCGCCTCGATCGCGCGCGCTCTCATCGTCGACTGGTTCGAGGAGCGCCCGTGAGCGCACTCGATGCCCTCGACGAGCGGCAGCGAGCGGCGGCTTCGGTCCTGCGGGGGCCGGTGGCGGTGCTCGCGGGGGCCGGAACCGGGAAGACCAGGGTCATCACGCACCGCATCGCGCACGGGGTGGACACCGGTGCCTACTCGCCGTCCCGGGTGATGGCGGTGACGTTCACCGCGAAGGCCGCCGGTGAGCTCCGCGGACGCCTCCGTGCGCTGGGCGTCGAAGGCGTCGCCGCCCGCACCTTCCACGCGGCCGCGCTCGCCCAGCTCAACTTCTTCTGGCCCACGCTGGCGGGGGCCCCCGCGCCGTCGATCATCGACAACAAGGTGCGCATGCTCGGTCAGGCCGCCGATGCCCTCCGCCTGCGTCCCCGCACGGCGACCCTGCGCGACATCGCCTCGGAGATCGAGTGGCGGAAGGTGTCGATGATCTCGATCGACCGGTACGCCGAGCTGGGCCGTCCGATCACCGGGATCGACCCCACCCAGCTCGTGGAGCTGATGCGCGGCTACGAGGCGCTGAAGGACGAGCGTCATCAGCTCGACTTCGAGGACGTGCTGCTCGCCTGTGCGGGGATGCTGGAGACCGAGCCACGGGTCGCAGCCGCCGTTCACGAGCAGTACCGGCACTTCACCGTGGACGAGTTCCAGGACGTGTCGCCGCTCCAGAACCGGCTCCTGGAGCTGTGGCTGGGCGATCGGCACGACATCTGCGTGGTGGGCGACGCCAGCCAGACGATCTACTCGTTCGCGGGGGCGGAGCAGCGGTTCCTCCTCGAGTTCGAGCGGCGGCACCCCGACGCGACGGTCATCCGGCTGGAGACGAACTACCGGTCCCAGGCCCCCATCCTGACGGCGGCGAACGCGCTGATGCACGGTCGCCCCGGGGCGCTGGAGCTGGTCCCCGCGCGGGAGCACTTCACCGCCGAGCCGCCGACGGTCACGGCGTACGACTCGGAGTCGGAGGAGGCCGCGGGGATCGCGGCCGGTGTCGCGGCCCGTATCGCCGACGGCGCCTCCCCGTCCGAGATCGCCGTGCTGTATCGGGCCCATGCGCAGTCCGCGGTGCTCCAGCAGGCGCTCGCCGCCGAGGGGATCGCCACCTCGGTGCTCGGCGGCACGCGATTCTTCGCCATGCCGGAGGTACGCCAGGCGATCCTCGCGCTCCGTGCGGCGGCGGTCGCGCCGACCGAGCACGGATTCCTGCCAGGGGTGCGGCGGGTGCTTCGCGAGCTGGGACTCACCGAGGAGCCGCCGGCCGCCGGGGGAGCTCAGCGCGACGGCTGGGAGGCCCGACGGGCCATCCTGCGGCTCGCGGAGGATGCCGGACCGGAAGCGACCCTGCGATCGTTCAGCGACGAGCTCATGGCCCGCGCGAAGGATCAGCACGAGCCGACGATGCGGACGGTGACGCTGTCGACGCTGCATGCGGCCAAGGGCCTCGAATGGCCGCACGTCTACCTCGCGGGGTGGGCGGAGGGGTCGCTGCCCATCTCGTATGCCACGACGTTCGAGGCCGTGGACGAGGAGCGTCGCCTCGCCTACGTGGGGGTCACGCGGGCTGCGCGCACGCTGGAGCTGTCCTGGGCGCGATCGGCGGGGCGCGGCGAACGGGCGCCCTCGCGGTTCCTGGCGGAGATGGGGACGACGGGTCGCGGCACAGGCATTCTGCGCGAAACCGCACCGAACGCCACCCGATCGCGCCGTCCGCGCTGATCCGGGCGATGCGGGCGGCCTCGGGGTCGGCGAGGAGACGCGCAGCGACCGCTCCGGCCGCAGCCACCCTGGCGAGTGTGATGCGTCCGGGGTCGCAGCCGACGAGCTGACCGTGGAGCAGCGGCCAGGCAGGGTCCCGAGCGGTGTCCTCGGCATCCCGGCAGGTCAGACACGGCGTGAGCCCCGGCACGACCAGCGGTCCCACGGTGATGCGCGCCGGCTCGACGGCGATCGGCAGGTGCGGGGAGTCCGTGCGCAGGAACGGCGCGAACTGCACGGCGGCCGCCGCACCGGGAACGAGGACGACGGCGACCACCGTCGATGACGGCGCCGAGGTCGTCGCGAGCGACACGCCTTCGTCGGCGAGCGCCTCGCACAGCCGCCCTTCGGCGCGGGTGTCGGTGAGCCCGAGCGTGGACACCCGGGCGGCGAGCGGGCGGGCGGGCTCGTCCTGCAGTGCCGGGTCGACGATGGCCAGCAGCCGTCTGGCCTCCTCCCGCGGCGCTCCCGCGCGGTGCGCGATGACATCGAAGGCGCTGCGTCGGAACCCTCGGCGCATGCGGCTGAGGAGCCGTTCGACCCAGGGCGCGGACGCCGGGACCCGGATGGCGGGATCGTCGCCGACCTGGAGGGTCATCCCGTCGCGCCAGAGCAGCGGGAATGCGGGGTCGAGACGGGTCAGGGTCGTCGGGGTGAGCGGCACCCCTCGATTCTGCGGAGCATAGTGGAGCCGCAGGCCGATTCGGGGGATCGGTGGAGAAGTCGGCGGTCCGTCCGTGGTCGGGGAGGGAGAGTGATCGTCCGTCCCCGACCCGGATGGCCGGACTCAGACCGGGCGCTCGCCCTCCGGAGTGTCGTCGTCGCCGTCGGTGCGCGGATCCGTCTCGCCGTCCTCGGCGGGCGCCTCCGCGGAGAAGTCGTCGCCGTCCAGCAGGCGGGCGAGCGCCTCATCGAATTCGTCGGCCTCGGGCTGCTCCCCGCGCTCGGCGGCCTGCAGACGCGCGATCAGGGCCGTCGGGTCGTCGATGTCCTCGGCGGTGGGCATGAGGTCCGGGTAGTCCCAGAGGGAGTCCCGGGCGGCGACGCCGACCGCGTCCGTGACCGCCCGCCACATGGCCGAGGCCTCGCGGATGCGTCGCGGTCGGAGCTTGAGCCCGACCAGCGCACCCAGAGCGTCCTCCGCGGGGCCGCCGACGGCACGGCGACGACGGGCCGCCTCGGCGATCCGGCCGCCGTCCGGCAGTCGGGAGGTGGCCTCCGCCGTGACGACGTCGACCCACCCGTCGATCGTCGCGATGAGGTTCTCCAGGCGGGCGAGGGCCTCGCGCTGCGCCTCGGTCTGGGTCGGGAGCAAGGCTCCGCCCTCGATCGCCGCGCGCAGCTCCTCGGGGTTCGAGGGGTCGAGGCGGCTCGCCACGTCCTCCAGGGCATCGACGTCCACCGTCACGCCGCGGGCGAAGTCGGTGATCTGCGCCATCACGTGCAGGTGCAGCCACTTGGCGTGCCGATACAGGCGGGCGTAGGCGAGCTCGCGCGTCGCGACGTAGAGGGCGATCTGGTCTGCCGGGATCTCGAGCCCCTCGCCGAACGCGGTGAGGTTCTGCGGGATCACGGCGGCCGTACCCGCGGGGAGCACCGGGATGCCCACGTCGCCTCCGGAGACGACCTCGAGGGACAGGTTGCCGAGGACCTGACCGAACTGGGCGGCGAACACCGATCCGCCGAGGCCCCGCATCAAGCGTCCCGCGCCCTGCACCACGCCGCGCATCTCCTCGGGCACCTGGGTGTCAAGGGCGGACGTCAGCGCGTCGGCGATGCTCGTCGAGACGGGGCCGGCGATCTCCTTCCACACCGGAAGGGTCCTCTCGACCCACTCGCCGCGGGTCATCGCCACCGGCGGCTCTGCGAGCTCGGAGATGGTGGTCGCCTCGCTCAGCCAGAGACCTGCGAGTGCGAACGAGTCGGCGAGGGAGGAGCGGGAGCCGTCGCCGATGCCCTGACCCTCGCGGTTGGCGATGTGCAGGGCCTGCCGGAGCGAGTTCTCCCAGGGATCACCGCCGAAGGCGCCCTGGAGCTGCGACATGATCGTCTGCATCATCGCCGGGTCGAAGGCGAAGCCGTCCATCCCCTGGAAGGCGCCGCGCAGCGCCTCGGGGTCGATGTCTCCACCGCCCTGGTTCGAGAGCATCCGTCGCAGGAACTCCTGGAAGTCCTCCGGGTTCGGTTCGTTGTCTGCCATGTCGCTCGCCCTCTCAGCACGTCTGAAGCCGTGGCATCTACGCTAGTCACAGGTTTCAGTGCGCGTCCCCGAAGCGGGCAGATCGCTGTACGCCGCTCGCGAACGACGGAGGATTGCTGTGGAACGACCGCGTGCAGGGAAGCTCGGACTCGGGGTCTGGGCGCTGGTGGTCGCGCTCGCCGCGCTCGCCGTCCTCACCTTCCTGCCCTCGCCGTACGTGATCCAGCGTCCGGGCCCCGTGTACGACACCCTCGGTACCGCGAAGAACGCCGACGGCGAGCAGGTCCCGCTCATCAGCGTCGAAGGGACCGAGACGTACGAGACGGGCGGCACGCTCGACCTGACGACCGTCCAGGTCGTCGGCAACAGGGAGCGCACGCCGAGCTGGTTCGAGCTCGCGCTCGCCTGGATGGACGCCTCGCGCGCCGTCGTGCCGCTGGACGCGGTGTTCCCCGAGGGCGTCACGACCGAGCAGCGCGACGAGCGGAACGCGATGCTCATGGTCGACTCACAGCACGAGGCGACGGCCGCTGCGCTGAACGAGCTCGGCTACGACACCGGAGCCGAGGTCGTGGTGGTCGACGCGGTCGAGGGCTCTCCTGCCGACGGCCTGCTCGAGGCGGACGACGTGATCACGGCGATCGACGGCACGCCCGTGACCTCGGCGACCGCGCTGCGCGAGGCCATCCAGGAGGCGGGCGGGGATCCGGTCGCGCTCACGGTGCGCCGCGACGGCGCGGAGCAGACGGTCGAGATCACGCCGGAGGAGCAGACCCAGGACGGCACGACGACGTGGCTGATCGGCATCACGCTGCGCACCGATTACGACTTCGAGGTCGACGTCACGATCCAGCTCGACAACGTCGGCGGCCCCAGCGCGGGCATGATGTTCGCCCTCGGGATCATCGACACCCTGACCCCGGGCGAGCTGAACGGCGGCAAGGAGGTCGCGGGCACCGGGACGATCGACGCCGAGGGGACCGTCGGACCGATCGGCGGCATCCGCCAGAAGCTCTACGGCGCCCGTGACGCCGGCGCGGACTACTTCCTCGCACCGGAGGCGAACTGCGACGAGGTCGTGGGGCATGTGCCGGACGGCCTGCAGGTCATCCGCACCGCGACCCTCGACGAATCCCTCGCGGCGCTCGAGGTCATCGCGGAGGACGGCGACGTCGACGCGCTGCCGACCTGCGACGTTCCCGCCACCTGAGCCCGCGCGGTCGTGACCCCGCCGTGACCGGTGTGACAGCCCGCCCACAGCGAGCGGTGCCTAGGATGGAGGGGTGACCTCGACCCCAGCCCAGCCCCCGGCCACGCCTCGAACCTCCCGACGCATCCTCGGCATCTCCCTGGTGATCATCGCCGCGCTCATCGCGGCGTTCTTCGTCTTCGCGTCGCTCTACACCGAATTCCTCTGGTTCGACCAGGTCGGGTTCACCGGCGTGCTCACCACGCAGTGGATCGCGACGGCGGTGATGTTCGTCATCGGCTTCCTCGGCATGGCGGTTCCGCTGTTCGTCGTCATCCAGCTCGCCTACCGGCTCCGTCCGGTCTACGTGCGGCTGAGCTCCCAGCTCGACCGCTACCAGGAGGTCATCGAGCCGCTGCGCCGCCTCGCGATGTGGGGCATGCCGATCTTCTTCGGCCTCTTCGCCGGATTCGCGGCGGCCGGCAACTGGAAGACCGTGTGGCTGTGGGCCAACGGCGTCGCCACCGGTGAGGTCGACCCGCAGTTCGGCGTCGACACCGGTTTCTACATGTTCGCGATGCCGTTCTACTCGATCCTCCTCGCGTTCGTCTCGGCGGTCCTGCTGCTGAGCCTTCTCGTCACCGCGCTCGTGTCCTACCTCTACGGCTCCGTGCGCATCGGCCAGGGCGAGCTGCGCATCTCGAAGCCGGCCCGCATCCAGCTCGCGGTCATCGCAGGGCTGTACCTGCTCGTGCAGGCGGCGAGCCTGTGGCTGGACCGCTACAAGACCCTCGTCGAACCGGACGACCGGATCACCGGTGCCGCCTACACGGGCGCCAACGCGACCATCCCCGGCCTCGGCATCCTCGCGATCATCGCCGCCGTCGTCGCCATCCTGTTCTTCATCACGGCCGTCATCGGCCGCTGGCGCTTCCCCCTCGCGGCGACCGCGCTGCTGATCGTGGCCTCGCTGGTCATCGGCATCGGCTACCCGTGGGTGGTCACGACCTTCCAGGTGAAGCCGAACCAGAACGCCTATCAGGCCGAGTACTACCAGCGGAACATCGACGGCACGAAGGAGGCCTACGGCGTCGCCGACCTGGAGACCACGGCCTTCGAGGCTGAGACGGACGCCGAGGCCGGTCAGCTCCGCGCCGACGCGGAGACCACGGCGTCGATCCGCATCATGGACCCGAAGGTCATCCCGCCGACGGTCCGCCAGCTCGAGCAGTACCGCGGCTACTACCAGTTCCAGACGACCATGGACGTCGACCGCTACGAGATCGACGGCGTGAAGCAGGACACGGTCGTCTCCGTCCGTGACCTCGACATGTCGGGTCTGGGCGACGGTGACAACTGGAACAACCGCGTCGCGGTCTACACGCACGGCTATGGTCTCGTCGCCGCGGCCGGAAACCAGCGCACGACGGACGGCGAGCCCGTCTTCCTCGAGCGCGGCATCCCGACCTCGGGCTTCCTGTCCGAGCAGGGCGACTTCGAGCCGCGGGTCTACTTCGGCGAGAATTCCCCGGAGTACTCCATCGTGGGCGCCCCCGAGGGGGCCGACCCGGTCGAGATCGACTACCCGCGGGGCAAGGACGGTTCGAGCGAGACGAAGACCACGTTCTCCGGGAACGGCGGACCGAAGATCGGCGACAGCTTCACCAAGCTGCTCTACGCGCTGAAGTTCCAGTCGGAGCAGATCCTCTTCTCCAACCTCGTCAACGACGACTCGCAGATCCTCTACGACCGCGACCCGAAGACCCGCGTGCAGAAGGTCGCGCCGTACCTCGAGCTCGACAGCGACCCGTACCCGAGCGTCGTGGACGGCCGCATCGTCTGGATCGTGGACGGGTACACGACCAGCTCGACGTACCCGTACTCGACGAGCGTGAGCCTGTCCGACGCGATCGCCGACTCGAACGTGCCGACGCCGTCGCTCGCGATCGACGACATCAACTACATCCGCAACTCGGTCAAGGCCACGGTCGATGCCTACGACGGCTCGGTCACGCTGTACGCCTGGGACGAGGAGGACCCGGTCCTGAAGACCTGGCAGAAGGTCTACCCGTCGACCCTCAAGCCGATCAGCGAGATGTCCGGGGAGCTCATGAGCCACGTCCGGTACCCGACCGACCTGTTCAAGGTGCAGCGCGACATCCTCGGCATCTACCACGTCGACAAGGCCGGCTCGTTCGCCCAGCAGGACAACCGCTGGCAGACGCCGAACGACCCGCGCAGCGACGCGATGCTGCAGCCGCCGTACTACCTGACCATGCAGATGCCAGGGCAGGAGGAACCGCGGTTCTCGATGTTCTCGACGTTCATCCCCGCCTCCCAGGGCGCGGGCGGCAGCCGCGACGTGTTGATGGGCTACCTGGCCGTCGACTCGGATGCGGGCGCCGAGAAGGGCGTCAAGGCCGAAGGTTACGGGCAGCTGCGCATGCTGGAGATCGACACCGACACCACGGTGCCCGGTCCCGGCCAGGTGCAGAACACCTACAACTCGGATACGGCCGTGGTGCCGCAGCTCAACCTGCTCCAGCAGGGGGAGTCCGAGGTCATCTACGGCAACCTGCTGACTCTGCCCGTCGGTGGCGGTCTGCTCTACGTCCAGCCGGTCTACGTGCAGTCGTCCGAGGGGACGCAGTTGCCGCGTCTGCAGAAGGTGCTCGTCGCCTTCGGTGACCGGGTGGCCTTCGAGAACACCCTCACCGAGGCGCTGGACACGCTGTTCGGCGGCGACTCCGGCGCGACCGGTGGCGATGACGAGGTCGAACCCACCGACCCGGAGGCGACCGATCCCGACACGGGGGAGACGCCGACCACGCCGACGCCGACGGATGAGCAGGCCGACGCCCTGGCGAAGGCGCAGCAGGCGCTCCTCGACCGCCAGGCGGCCCTCACCGAGGGTGACCTGGAGAAGTTCGGCGAGGCGGACAAGCGGCTCACCGCGGCCGTCGAGAAGCTCCTGGAGCTGGAGGCCGCTGCAGAGTAATCTCGCCACGCACACGAAAGGGCACCCCCACGGGGTGCCCTTTCGCATTCCCCGTCGCTCCCGCGTCTCTGACGCGCGTCCGCCGCATCAGGCGCTCGCGCCGTTTCAGGCGACATCCTGCAGGCGTGCCTGCTGTCGCGCGGGTGCCTGCGTGCGCGCGTGGCGCGCCGGGACAGGCGTTCTCGCGGCAGCAGGCGGGCGCGCGAGGTCAGGCGCCCTCCTGATAGGAAGCCTGATCTGGCGCGAGTGCCTGAGCGGCGGAGGGTTTTGTCCGGGACGAACCGTCGCGCGAGGAGGGGATGGCATGGGAGGGTGGAGGCGAACAGGGAGGTCGCCGTGGCTGAGCGCATCGTTGTAGGAGTGGTGGACACATCGGCGGGACGACGAGCACTGGAGTGGGCCGCGCATCGCGCACGGTCGCGGAAGGCCACTCTGCTCCTCGCGAGCGTCGTCGGGGGAGCGGTCGGTGCCGTCGGGGAGGGCCCTGTGGTGGACGCGGCGATCGCGGCCGCGCGGAGTCTGCTGGAGGAGCACGCGGAGACGCTGAAGGCCCAGGGCCTGGACGTCGACATCGTCGTGCTCCGCGGCGACCCGGTCCGCCAGCTCGTCTCGACCACCGCGGGCGCGAACCTCCTGGTGATCGGAAGCGACTTCCGACCCGATGACGCGGACAGCCCGCGGCGCGGGGCGCACGGGCTGCGCATCGTCGCCGACTCGTCCTGCCCCGTCGTGGTGATCCCGGATATCGAGGCGGGAGACCGCCGCGGTGTCGTCGTCGGAGTGGACGGGTCGCCGATCTCGGAAGCCGCCGTCGCCTTCGCCGCTGCCGAAGCCGACCGCCTCGGCGAGCCCCTCATCGCGGTGACGGTATGGACGCCCGTGCCCCTTCCGCGCGGAGCGAGGTCGTACCCCGAGCAGTACCTCTCCTCCATGCAGGAGCTGGCCGAAGAGACTCTCGCCGTCGCTCTCGCCGGGCTGCGCCAGACGTATCCGGATCTCGAGCTGCAGCCCCGGGTCGAGCGCGGGTACCCGTCCGAGGTCATCAACCGGGCGGCCGCCGCCGCGAGCCTCGCCGTGGTGGGCTCACACGGGCGGGGGGCCGTCGCCCGGTTCCTGCTCGGGTCGATCAGCCACGAGGTCCTCGCGGCGCTCGTCGCGCCCACCGCCGTCGTCCGCTGACCGGCGGGACGGCATCCGCGGCCTAGAGCGGGCTGGTCAGCACCTCGTGAAGCACGCGTCGGCTGTCGTCTCCGCCCGGTCCTGACCCGCCCGAGAGGGTCACCAGCGCTTTCCAGAGCGCCCAGCCGCGAGCCCGTCGCCACGTCGCGTCGTCGAGTCCGACAGCGTCGCGGAACGCGTCACGCGCGTCCCCCTCGAAGTACGTCCACGCCATGACGAGGTCGCAGGCAGGATCGCCGACGCCGCAGGTGCCGAAATCGATGATCGCCGACAGGCTGCCGTCGCTGATGAGGAGGTTCCCGACGGCGACATCGCCGTGGAACCAGACGGGCGAGGACTCCCAGACGCTGCTCGTCGCCACGAGCCAGACGCTCCGGCAGTTCTCCGTGTCCACGGTGTCGTCCAGCCGCTGCAGCGCGGCGTGGACGTCATCGCTGTAGACGCTCGGATGCGAACCGCGCAAGAACGAGTGCCGGCCGGCGGCCTGCCCCGCGTGCACGGGAAGAGACCTCAGGACGCGGAGGAGGCCCCCGAGATCGACGGCGAGGCGGACACGATCGAGCCCCGCGACGCGGTCGACCGTGTCGCCGTCGAGCCACCGGCGGATGGACCACGGAAACGGATAGCCGCGGCCGGGTTCGCCGAGCGCAACGACGGAGGGAACGGCGACCGGGAGCCGTCCGGCGAGGAACTCGAGCGCTCTGCTCTCCTTCTGCACGGCCGTCGCGTAGGACTCGGCAACGGGAAGGCGAACCGACAGATCCTCACCCAGGCGGAAAGTCCTGTTGTCCCACCCCTGACGCGCCACGGCGCGGACGGGCAGGTGCGCCCAGCGGGGGAACTGCTCTTCGACGAGCTCAGCTACCACGGCTGCATCGATGTCGACTGGTCGGCTCACCCCTCGATACTCCCAGAGGTCGGCTCCCGCAACATGCGAAAGGCCCTCTGGCCTGGGATTTCTCCCGGCCAGAGGGCCTTCCATTTGTTGCGGGGACAGGATTTGAACCTGCGACCTCCGGGTTATGAGCCCGGCGAGCTACCGAACTGCTCCACCCCGCGGCACAAGAGATAACTTATCACGGATCCGGGGAGGCGTCGAATCGAGCGCGGCGCCGGCGCGTGCGAGAGGATGGCGTCATGCCTGAGAACGCCGCCGTCCCCGTCGCCGTGTGCCAGTTCGCTCCCACCGATTCGCGCGAGGCCAACAGGGAGCGGATCGCCGAGCTCGCGACGGACGCCGCCCGACTGGGGGCGAAGCTCATCGTGTTCCCGGAGTACTCGAGCTTCTTCGTCGATCCGATGGACGAACGCCTCGCGGCGAATGCGGAGGGTCTCGACGGTGAGTTCGTGACCGGACTGATCGGCCTGGCCTCGGAGCTCGCCGTCGTCATCGTCGCGGGCGTCACGGAGAAGGCCTCGGACGAGGGGCGCGTGCGCAACACGATCGTCGCCGTGCGCGGCGACGGCATCCTCGCGGTCTACCGCAAGCAGCACCTGTACGACGCGTTCGGGCAGAGCGAGTCGGACTGGGTGGAGCCGGGGGAGATCGGCGAGCCCGCGGTCTTCGAGCTCGGAGGTCTGCGCTTCGGGCTGATGACCTGTTACGACCTGCGGTTCCCCGAGCTGTCGCGGCGCCTCGCGGTCGCCGGTGCCGACGCGCTCGTGGTGCCGGCGGAATGGGTGCGCGGGCCGCTCAAGGAGCACCACTGGACCACGCTGCTCGCCGCGCGGGCCATCGAGAACACGGTGTTCGTCATCGCCGCCGACCACCCGGCGCCGATCGGTGTGGGGCACTCGCGCATCGTGGACCCGCAGGGGGTCGTCCGCGCGGGGATCGGGCCCGAGCCGGGGCTGGCCATCGGAGTGGTCGACGGAGCGGCCGTCACCAGGGTCCGGGAGACGAACCCCTCGCTGCGTGCACGACGTTACGCCGTGGTCCCGCGCTGACCGACCTGACTCAGGCGCGCAGACCGGAGAGACGGGCGGCCGCCTCCTCCAGGACATCGACGCGTTTGCACGCCGCGAAGCGGACGAGGCCCGCGTACGCCGGGCGTCGCGCGGGGGACACGAAGGCGGTGAGGGGGATCGCCACGACCCCGGCCCGTTCCGGAAGCGCGCGGCAGAAGGCCGCCGCATCGGCGCCGCCGAGAGCCGTCGCGTCGGCCACCGTGAAGTAGCCGCCCTGTGGGGCATGGACGGTGAAGCCGGCCGCGCGCAGACCGTCGCCGAGGATCGCGTGCTTGCGGGCGAGCAGGGAGGCGGCATCGGCGAAGAACGCATCGTCGAGGCGCAGGCCGACGGCCACGGCGGGCTGGAAAGGCGCGCCGTTGACGTAGGTGAGGTACTGCTTCACCGTCAGCACGGCCGTGATGAGCGCGGCGGGGCCGTGCACCCAGCCGATCTTCCACCCCGTGGTCGAGAAGGTCTTCCCGGCCGAGGAGATGGTCAGCGTCCGCTCCGCAGCGCCGGGCAGCGTGGCGATGGGCACGTGCGGGCCGCGGAAGGTGAGGTGCTCGTAGACCTCGTCGGTGACGATCACGGCATCGTGCTTCTCGGCCAGACGCACGACCTCCCGGCGGACCTCCTCGTCGAAGACCGCTCCCGTGGGGTTGTGCGGGTCGTTGACGAGGACGATCCGCGTCCGATCCGTGACCGCTTCCGCGAGCTGCTGCAGGTCGGGCTGGAAGTCCGGCGCCCGCAGCGGCACGGTCCGGAGCCGAGCGCCCGCGAGCGCGACCGCCGCGGCGTACGAGTCGTAGTAGGGCTCGAAGACGACGACCTCGTCCTCCGGCCCGTCGATGAGCGCGAGCAGGGTGGCCGTCAGCGCCTCGGTCGCCCCGGCCGTCACGATGACCTCGGTGCCCGGGTCGACGGCGAGCCCGTAGAACCGCTGCTGATGCTCGGCGATCGCCTGCAGGAGATCGGGGAAGCCGCGCCCCGGCGGGTACTGGTTGACGCCCTCGGCGATCGCGGCGCGTGCGGCGGCGAGGACCACCTCCGGGCCGTCCTCGTCCGGGAAGCCCTGCCCCAGATTGATGGAGCCGGTTCTGACCGCCGCGGCGGACATCTCTGCGAAGATGGTGGGCGCGACGGTACCGTCCGCGTCGAGCAGGCCGGCACCGGCCGCCGTGCGACGCCATGCGCCGGGGATGACACTCATGAAGAACAGGCTAAGGCCATAGCTGAAACTCAAGCTCGGCATAAGGAACGCACAGGGATGCGGGGCATCCTGGAGGAGCGTTGAAGGAGCACACCATGAACCAGGACAACCCGCAGGACCGCCCGGCACCGGCGTCGGACGACGCCGTGTCGGCCGGACACACCCCCCAGACCCCTCAGACCCCCGAGGCCGCGCCGAGCGCGCCGTCTCCGGCCGCCGACGGCACCCTCACGGGCACCCCGGCCGCTTCCGCCCCGGTCGCCCCGCAGGGCCACCACATGCCGCCGACGTTCGCGTCGCACGCCGCCGGCGCCCCGACCGTGGCACCCGTGCCGCACGGGCTGGCCGCGCCCGGTCCCGCCGCGGCGGGCGTCCCCGGCGCCGCATTCGGCGTCCCGGCGCACGACACCCGGCCGCTCGACGGCACGGTGCCGCCGGCCGAGGGCACCCCGACCGCGACGAAGGAGAAGTCGCGCGGCGGCACCCGCGTCGCGGCGTTCATCGTCGCAGCCGCCCTCGTCGGCGGCGTCGCCGGCTTCGGCGGAGGCGCGTTGCTCACCGGGCTGCAGGACTCCCCGTCCTCCGGCACGGCGCAGGGACCGCAGACCGTCACGGTCAACAACCCCGGCTCGGTCAACGAGACCACCGCGGTCGCGACCGAGGCGCTTCCCTCCGTCGTCACCATCGAGGTGGCCGGGTCGCAGGAGGCCGGCAGCGGCTCCGGCGTCATCATCAGCAAGGACGGCTACGTCCTCACCAACACCCACGTCGTGACCCTCGGCGGCGCGGCGGCTGATCCGACGATCCGCGTCACGACCTCCGACGGCCGCATCTACGAGGCGACCGTGGTCGGCACCGACCCGATCTACGACCTCGCGGTGATCAAGCTCACGGACGCCGAGGGCCTGACTCCGATCGAGTTCGCCGACTCGTCGAAGCTCAACGTCGGCGATACCGCCGTGGCGCTCGGCGCCCCGCTGGGCCTGGCCAACTCGGTCACCACCGGCATCGTGAGCGCGCTGAACCGCAGCATCCAGATCGCCTCCTCCGCGCTGCCCGACTCCTCTTCCGAGGACGCCCCGCAGGAGCAGGCACCGGAGGACGGCCAGGGCGAGGGGCCCTTCCAGTTCGATCTGCCCGGCAACAGCGGGCAGCAGGCCACCGAGTCGATCTCGATCGCCGTGATCCAGACCGACGCGGCGATCAACCACGGCAACTCCGGCGGTGCCCTCGTCAACAGCAAGGGCGAGCTGATCGGCATCAACGTCGCGATCGCGAGCTCGGGCAACTCGGAGGAGTCGGGTTCGATCGGTATCGGCTTCGCCATCCCGTCCAACATCGCCCAGCGCGTCGCCGATGAGATCATCGCCGATGGCGCGGCCACGCACGGCCTCCTGGGTGCCTCGGTCCGCGATGCCTCCGGCGTCGAGGGCGCGACGGTGGCCGGCGCCTACATCGCCGAGGTCACCGACGGGGGCGCCGCCGAGGCCGCCGGTCTCCAGGCCGGTGACGTCGTGACGCGTTTCAACGGCGTCCC
The DNA here is from genome assembly GCF_025143875.1 of Microbacterium meiriae. Taxonomy (NCBI): domain Bacteria; kingdom Bacillati; phylum Actinomycetota; class Actinomycetes; order Micrococcales; family Microbacteriaceae; genus Microbacterium; species Microbacterium meiriae. The sequence continues at coordinate 44,542 of NZ_JAMBDU010000009.1, forward strand.
GATCACGAGCGCGACCGACCTGACGGCGCAGGTGCGCGCAGCGGCCGCCGACAGCAAGGCCGACGTGACCTACGTCCGCGACGGCAAGGAGAGCGACATCGAGGTGACGCTCGGCACGCTCGCCGGCTGATCCCCACGTCAGAGAAGGACGCCACCTGCGCGATAGGCTCGCCGGGTGGCGTCCTTCTCTTTCGGCACCGGCAACGCGGCCAAGCTGCTCCGGATCCCGCTGTACGCCCTCGGCCGTCTCGGCACCCTTCTCGTGCCGCGCGGTCCGCGCTGGGTCTTCGGGTGCGGTGCCGGCGTCGGGGACGGCGCCCTCGCCCTGCAGCGGTACGCAGCGGAGGCGGGCCATGACACCCTGTGGCTGGCCGGGTCCCCGCGCGAAGCGGCGGACGCCGCGGCCCTCGGTCTGCGGAGCGTGCCACGGGGCGGTCTGCGCGGCTGGTGGGCGACCGCGCGCGCCGGGGTGCTGATCGTGACCCACGGCCTCGGTGACGTGAACCGCTACGGCAACGGCGGTGCGTTCGTGGTGCAGCTCTGGCATGGCATCCCGCTCAAACGCATCGGCCTCGACTCTCCCGCCACGACCCAGGTGCCGGCCGTGCCCGGTGCGCCGGTCCTGCGTCGGCTCGTCGGCTGGATGTACCGGGGTGCCGCGCAGCGCATCCGGGTGCTCCCTGCCGCCTCGCACCGCGCCAGAGCACGCCTCGAGGCCGCGTTCGGGCTGGGCGATGATCGCGTGGTGGTGACCGGGGAGCCGCGCGTCGACGTGCTCTCGAGCGGTTCGCCCGAGGAACGCCGCGCCCATGCACGGGGGCTGCTCGCCGAGGCCGTGGGCGCGATCGGCGACACCGACCGGATCGTCCTCTACGCGCCGACCTGGCGCGACGGCGCTCCCGACCCCTCCGTCCCGACGGCCGAGGAATGGGTGCGGATCATCCGGGTGCTCGAAGACCACGACGCCGTTCTCCTCGTGCGCTCCCACCCCCTCGGCGACGGCAGCTACGCGCCGCCGGTGCCGACGACGCGGGTGCGGGCGCTGCCCAGCACGGTCGTCAGCGATGTGACGCCGGTGCTGCCCGCCGTCGACATCCTCATCACGGACTACTCGTCGCTCGCGTACGACGTGGGGCTCCTCGCCCTGCCGGTCGTCTTCCTCGCACCGGATGTCGCCGAGTACGCCCGCACCCGCGGCTTCTACGGCCGCTTCGAGGAGGTCGCCGCGTCCGGCGTCGCCACGGGCTGGGAAGACGCCCTCGTCCGGCTGGCGTCGCTGCTCGGCGATGCGGCCGCGTTCGACGAGGCCGCCGAGCGTTCCGCTACGCTCAGCGCGGAGATGCACGCGTTCCGTGACGGTCAGAACACTCGTCGGGTATACCGGGCGATCCGTGCGCGGGGGGTCCCCGCGCCGAAGGGAGCAGCATGACGACGGCCCGCATCGATGACACGGCACAGGCGCTGGTCATCGCAGGGACCGGGCAGCGTCCGGAGAGCGCCGAGCTCACCGGACCGCGGGCGCGGGTGAAGGCCCGCCTCACCGGTGGGGGGAAGACCTGGAAGGCGACGTTCGCGCTCCGCGCGTCGCGATGGGGCGGTCCGGAGCTGCCTCTGCCGTCCGGGGAGTACGACCTGCGGATCGACGGCGTCGATCCGGCCGAGCTGCGTCTCGCGCCGGTGCTCCTCCCGGGGGTGCGGATCGCCGTCGACGGTGCCGTCGTCCACGTCGCGGCGCCCGTGGACCCCGTGTACGACACCGCCGAGGGGCGTTCCACGCTCGAGGAGCGCTACGTGGCGCAGGCAGGCGGCACCGAGAACGCCGTGTTCTTCGAGAGCTTCTACGGCCGGAGCGTCGGCTGCAACCCGCGCGCCATCGATCGGGAGCTCGCACGGCGCGCGCCGGGAGTGCGCCGGTATTGGAGCGTCGCCGACCTGTCGGTCGAGGTGCCGGACGGAGCGATCGCCGTGATCGAGGGCAGCCCGGAATGGTGGCACGCCCGCGGGGCCGCGCGCCTGCTCGTCGTGAACGACTGGCTGCGACGGCGCTTCGCGCGGAAGCCCGGGCAGAAGGTGGTGCAGACCTGGCACGGCACGCCCCTCAAGCGCCTGGCGCTGCACCGCCCCGGGTTCGATCCCCGGCGGATGGCGGCGGTGGTCAAGGAGTCCCGGCGGTGGGACGTGCTGCTCGCGCAGAACACGTACGCCGCGCGGATCCTGCGCAAGGCTTATGCGTTCTTCGGGCGGCCGATCTGGGTCGACGGCTATCCGCGCAACGATGCGCTGCGTACCGGGGACCCGGTCGCCGTTCGCGCGGCGCTCGGCATCGGGGCCGACGAGCGCGTCCTCCTCTACGCCCCGACCTGGCGCGACGACCGGGCGGAGATGGTCGACTTCGTCGATCCCGAACTCCTCGCGCGGCAGACGAACGCCGTCGTGCTGGTGCGCGGCCACTCGCGCACGCTGGGCGAGGGCAGGGATCGCGCCGGCGCCCGGGTGATCGATGTGACGGGCTACCCCGAGACGTCGCAGCTCCTGCTCGCCGCCGACGCCCTCGTCACGGACTACTCCTCCGTCATGTTCGACTTCTCGGTGACCGGCAAGCCGATGTACTTCCTCGTGCCCGACCTCGACCACTACCGCGGTCAGCTCCGCGGCTTCTACTTCGATCTGGCGGAGCGGGCGCCGGGGCCCTTGCTCCGTACGCAGGACGAACTCGTGGCCGCGCTGGAGGATGCGGGGCACCGGGAGAGGTACGCCGAGCGCTATGCCGCCTGGCAGCGGCAGTTCAACACCCTCGACGACGGTCGGGCCGCGCAGCGGGTGGTCGACCGGATCCTCGACCTCGGATTCGTCACGCCGTAGTCGTCGGACGTCAGGGCAGGGGGGTGTTCCGCGTGCCGAGCCGGGACGCGTCCACCGTGTCGCCGGCTCCGCGCAGCACGCCGCCGAGGAAGCCGAGACCCCACGAGAGGTGCATCGTGGGCAGCACGAGGAGCGTCCACAGGCGTTGCCGCACGCCGCCCCCGCCGGGAGCGAGGGCCACGCCGACCACGAGCAGCACGTAGAGCGCGAGCGGGACGTAGACCAGGCACGAGGCGATGAGGGAGGCGGTTCCCGACACCGCACCGGACAGCTGCAAGGCCCCGAGGACCACGGCGAGTGCGACGAACAGCAGCAGGACCGGCGGCGCGAAGTAGCGAAGACCGTTGCGACGACCGAAGCGCCGCACCAGCTCCCCTCGCCAGGCGCCGGTCGCGCGGAACTGCCTGGCCAGGCGCGGCCAGCTCTCGCGGGGCCAGTAGGTCACCGACAGCTCGGGGTCGAACCACACGCGGTGCCCGGCCTGGCGGATGCGCAGGTTCAGCTCCCAGTCCTCGCCGCGGCGGATCGTCTCGTCGAACAGACCGACCTCGTCGAGGACGTCCCGACGGATCACGCCGAGGTAGGCGGACTCCGCCTCTCCTTCGACGCGGCCGCCGTGATACGCCCCGCCGCCGAGGCCGACGGGGGAGTTGTACAGCCGGGCGACGGCCTTCTGGAAGGGCGTCCGGCCCTCGGCGTGCATGACGCCGCCGACGTTGGCGGCCCCCGTGTGCTGCAGGGTCTGCAGGGCCCTGGCCGCGTAGCCGGGAGCGAGCTCGGAGTGGGCATCGACCCGGATGACCGTGGGGTAGCGGCTGGCCCGGATCGCGGCGTTGAGGCCGACCGGGATGTGCGCGGCCGGGTTGTCCACGAGACGGATCCGGTCGTCGGCCGCGGCCAGTCGGCGGGCGAGGGCGGTGGTGCCGTCCGATGACGGTCCCAGCGCGAGGATGAGCTCGGCGGGGACGCCGACCTCCTGGGCGAGCACCGACGCGACGGCGTGCTCCAGGTAGGCGCGTTCGTTGAGCACCGGCATCACGAAGGACACCCCGGTGACGGGGGTGGGGGATCCGTTGGCTGGCACACGTCGATCATGTCACGCCGCTCCTGCCGCTCTCTCTCAGGCGGCGTCCGCCTGTCCGGGCCGCCGCGGATGCCGGGACAGGACGAACTATCCTGGAGGGATGGGTGCACTGTCTGACGCGAAGAAGGCCTACCGTCTCCTGCAGCGGGCGCTCGCTTCGCGCTCGGCGGTGCAGCGCGTCCGCCGCCGGCTGGCGGATCAGGTGCCGTACCCGGCCGAGCACTTCCAGGTCGCGGTGTACTTCGCGGACGGCGCCGTGAACATGTACCAGATGCGGCAGTGGTACCGCCCGCTGGCCGCGCTCGCCGAGCGGTGGCCCGTCGTGGTGCTGGCACGCCAGGCGACCGGCGCGGAGAAGCTCCTCGAGGAGGACGGCCCGCCCGTCGCCTTCGTGCCGAAGGTGCGCGATCTCGAGCGCTTCCTGGCCACGCAGGACATCCGCGTGGTGCTGTACGTGAACCAGAACACCCGCAACTTCCAGATGTTCCGGTACGGCCGCCGGTGGCACGTGTTCATCAACCACGGCGAGTCCGACAAGATGTACATGACCACGAATCAGTACAAGGCCTACGACTACGCCTTCGTCGCCGGTCAGGCGGCGAGGGACCGGCTGTCGCGGACGCTGTGGGACTACGACGTGGAGAGCCGGACGATCGAGATCGGACGCCCCCAGGCGGACCATTACTCCGGCTCGCTCCCGTACACACCGGACGACCGTCTCGTCGTGCTGTACGCGCCGACCTGGGAGGGAGACCGGCCCAGCGCGCACTACGGCTCCATCGCCTCGCACGGCGAGCGCCTCGTGGCGCGACTCCTCGCGACGGGGGAGCACCGCGTCATCTACCGTCCGCACCCGCGAAGCGGTGTCGTCGACGAGGCCTACGGGGCGGCGCACCGGCGCATCATCGCGGCCATCGCCGCCGCGAACGCGGCCGATCCGACCGCCCAGCACGTGTACGACGACGGTCCGGAGCTCGGATGGCAGCTGGCCGCCGCCGACGTCGCCGTCGTGGACATCTCGGCCATGGTGTACGACCGCCTCGCGGCGGGAAAGCCGCTCATGATCACGCGACCGGTCGACGAGGAGGCCGCCGTCGACACCACCGGCTACCTCTCGGACTGCGAGTGGCTGTCCGCAGAGGCGGCGGACGACATCGTCGCCGAGGTGGAGCGCGTGCGGCAGGACGAGGCGGCCGTCGCGCGGCTGCAGATGTGGGTGCGCCACTACTTCGGCGACACCACCCCCGGTGTCGCGACGCAGAAGTTCCACGCGGCCGTCGACCGTCTCATGGGGGAGTGGGAGCGGTGGCGCGATCGCGAGATCGGCGCCGTCCGCGGTGACGCGGACGATGACGACGACGAAGCCGACGACGAGGACGTATGAGCGGCGACCTCCCGCGCTCCGCCGCGCTCGCACCGCGTCTCGAGGTGGTCGACGCGGCGGGGTCGACGAACGCCGACCTCCGTGGGCATGCGGACGACGCCCACGGCTGGCCGCACCTCTCGGTCCTCCTGACCCGGCACCAGACCGCCGGACGGGGGCGACTGGATCGCCGGTGGGTGGCCCCGGCGGGGTCGGCGCTCGCGGTGAGCGTCCTCCTCCGCGATCTGCCCGCCGAACCCGCGGCGCGAGGCTGGATCCCGCTCGCCGCCGGAGCGGCCATGACCGAGGCCGTCGCCGCGCAGCTGCCCGCCGCCACCGTCGCCCTCAAGTGGCCGAACGACGTCCTCGTCGACGGCCGCAAGATCTGCGGCATCCTCGCCGAGGCGACCCCGCACGCTGTCATCGTCGGCGCGGGGGTCAACACGTCCATGACCCCGACGCAGCTTCCGGTGCCCACGGCCACCTCGTTCGCGGTGCACGGCGTGGTCGTCGACGAGGACGAGCTGCTCCGCTCCTACCTCTCGGCGCTCGACGGTCACCTGACCGCGCTCACCGCGGCGGACGACGCGATCGCGAGCGGTCTCCATGCGGCGGTCGCCGCACGGTGCGCGACGGTGGGACAGGCCGTGCGGGTCTCGCTCCCCGGCGGCTCCCTGCTCGACGGCACGGCCGTCGGCATCGACGCCGAGGGACGCCTGCGCGTCGAGGCGGAGGGCACCGTGCACGCGGTCTCGGCCGGCGACGTCGTGCACGTCCGCCCCGCGTGAGGCGGGGACACGCCGCCGCACGGACGGTGTTGTCGGCGATCCCGGGCACAATGGGGGTGTGACCCAGCCCGTGACGCTCGGCGGACGCCCGCTGATGCCGCCGCCCGGCACTCCCGCCGAGGAGTTGCTGATCGCGCGCTTCCGTGGCCACGCGCGTCGGCTCTTCTGGTCGGCGCTCGTGCTCATCGCCGTCTTCGGGGCCACCGCCTACTTCTACGGCAACCTGCCGGCCGGCTTCGAGGACTGGATGCTGCTCGCGGCTGCCGGGACCGTCGTCCTCGTCGCCGTCGTGATCCCCTTCATCGTCTGGTACTCCCGGACGACGACGATCACGACCCGTCGCGTCATCGCCGCCCAGGGCCTGGGCGCGCGCAACCGCCGCGAGATGTCGCACGCACGCGGTTACACGATCGGCGTCCGTCGCGGCCCGCTGCAGCGGATGTGGGGCTGCGGGACCATCACGCTCTCGAACGGCGTGGACGCGCCTCTGCGTCTGGTGAACGTGCCGAACGTCACCCTCGTGCACGAGACCCTCGCCGACCAGATCGAGGTCGGTCAGATCCTGGCCCACCGCGACGCCCAGGCGAGCGGCGACGACTTCGCCTGAGCTCGGCCGACGTGCCCGGTCCGTCCGGGGCGTACCTGCGTTCCCCGGGCGCTCGCGCGTGCGGAAGAATGGGCATGACGAATGGAGGCGGCACATGGCGCTGCGCGTGGGCGTGATCGGCGGAGGACAGCTGGCACGGATGATGATCGCTCCGGCGGTCGAGCTCGGTCTCGATCTGCGGGTGCTCGCCGAAGAGGAGGGTATGGCCGCGGGCCTCGCCGCCACAGCGGTGGGTGACTACCGGGACCTCGAGACCGTGCGTGCCTTCGCCGCCGACGTCGACGTCATCACGTTCGACCACGAGCATGTGCCGCAGGACGTGCTCCGCGCTCTCGTCGCCGAGGGCGTCGCCGTGCACCCCGGCCCGGATGCGCTCCAGTTCGCCCAGGACAAGCTCGTCATGCGCTCCCGGCTGGCGGAGCTCGGCGTGCCGCAGCCCGAGTGGGCTCCGGTCCGCTCCGCTGACGACCTGCAGCGCTTCCTCGACGAGCACGACGGTGCCGCGGTGGTCAAGACGCCGCGGGGCGGGTACGACGGCAAGGGTGTGCGGGTGGTGCGCTCGGGCGCCGAAGCGCAGGACTGGCTCGATGCGCTGCAGGGCTCTGACGCCCTGCTCGTCGAGGAGCTCGTCCCCTTCGTCCGCGAGCTCGCCCAGCAGGTCGCACGCCGACCCGGGGGAGAGATGATCCCGTATCCGGTCGTCGAGACGGTGCAGCGCGACGGCGTCTGCGCCGAGGTGATCGCCCCGGCGCCCGCGGCGACCGAGCGTCTCGCCGAGGTCGCTGAGGACATCGGCCGTCGTATCGCGGAGGGCCTGGGCGTGACCGGGATGCTCGCGGTCGAGCTCTTCGAGACGGACGACGAGCGCATCCTCGTGAACGAGCTCGCCATGCGACCGCACAACAGCGGACATTGGAGCCAGGACGGAGCCGTCACCGGACAGTTCGAGCAGCATCTGCGTGCCGTGGCGGATCTGCCACTGGGGAACACCCAGCCCCGCGCGGCCTGGTCGGTCATGGTGAACATCCTCGGCGGCCCGACGGACGGCACTCTCGGAGACCGTTTCGAGGCGGCGATGACCGCGCACCCCGATGCCAAGATCCACACGTACGGCAAGGCGCCGCGGCCCGGCCGCAAGGTGGGGCACGTGAACGTCGCCGGGGACGACCTCGACGACGCGGTGTACGAGGCCAGGGCCGCCGCAGCGGCCTTCGCCTGAGGATTCCCGCGGCGGCACACGGAAAAGACGTGTGCCGCTCGGGGGTTCTCCCAGCGCGAGACCGTAGCCTGATCTGGTGACCGAGCCACTGCACTCCTCCGCCGCTCCTCTGGTCGGCGTCGTCATGGGATCCGACTCCGACTGGCGCGTCATGAGCGACGCGTCCCAAGCGCTCACCGACTTCGGGGTCCCTCACGAGGTCGAGGTGGTCTCTGCCCACCGTACGCCGGACAAGCTCATGTCGTACGCGCGTGAGGCGCGGTCTCGTGGCCTGCGCGTCATCATCGCGGGCGCCGGCGGTGCCGCCCACCTGCCCGGCATGCTCGCGTCGATGACGGCGCTCCCGGTCATCGGCGTCCCCGTGCCGCTCGCGTACCTGGACGGCATGGACTCCCTGCTGTCGATCGTGCAGATGCCCGCGGGTATCCCGGTCGCGACGGTGTCGATCGGCGGCGCGCGCAACGCCGGCCTGCTCGCGGCCCGGATCCTCGCTGCCGCGGACGACGATCTGGCGGACCGCGTCGAGGCCTACGCCGCCGACCTCGAGGCGCAGGTCGAGGAGAAGAACGATCGGCTGAAGGGCTCGCTGTGACCCTTGCGCCCCCGCGCGCGACACGACGTCCGCTCATCGAGACGCGGCCGCTGCGACACCCGGACCCGGCCGATCCGGGCCTCATGTCGAAGCGCGCCTGGTGGCTCGTCGGGCTCAACCTCCTCATCCCGGGCTCCGCGCAGGTGCTCGCGGGCAATCGCCGCCTGGGCAGGTTCGGACTCGGCGTCACGCTGACGACGTGGGTCCTGGCCGTCGTCGCCCTCGCCCTCGCCCTGTTCGCGCGCCCCGTCTTCCTCTGGCTCACGATCGGCGGTGGCTTCGTGTCGGCGGTGCTGCTCACCCTCGTGCAGGTGCTGCTCGTGGGTGTCGTGGTGCTCTGGATCGTCCTCACCTTCGACACGCTCCGGCTCGTCCGTCTGGTCAAGGTCCCCGCGCCGTCGCGCTTCGTCCTCCCGGTCGTCGCCCTCCTCCTGTTGGGGCTGGTCGGCGGCATGACCGGGTACGCGGCCACGGCGGTGGGCTCGGTGCGGGGCAGCGTCGGGGCCATCTTCGGGCAGAGCGGGCCGAGCCTGCCGCCCAGCGACGGCTACTACAACATCCTGCTGCTCGGCGCGGACAGTGGGGACGGTCGCGACTCGATGCGGTTCGACAGCATCTCCGTCGTCTCCGTCAATGCCGAGACCGGCGCGGTCACCATCACCGGCATCCCCCGTGAGCTCCCGCATGCGCCGTTCAGCGACGGCAGCCCGATGCAGGAGCTGTATCCCGACGGCTTCCAGGGACAGGGCTCGTCCACCTGCGGCTGGAACGGCTGGATGAACCATGTGCGCAACGCCGCGGAGGTGTGCCGCGAGGACAAGGGGACCGGGCTCTATCCGGACGCGGAGGCCACGGGCTCGGCACCGGGCATCGAGGCGACCAAGGACGCCGCGGAGGGCGTGCTCGGCATCGAGATCCCGTACTACGTGTTCGTCGACATGCACGGCTTCGCCGACCTCGTGGACGCCCTCGGCGGCGTGGACATCACCGTCACCGAGCGCCTCCCCAAGGGCGGTCCGCCCGAGGGGTGGTCCGGGACCGACGTGAACGAGTGGGCGATCGGGTGGATCGAGCCCGGGCAGCAGCACATGGATGGCGACACCGCGCAGTGGTACGCCCGCTCGCGGTACACGACCAGCGACTGGGACCGCATGAAGCGGCAGCGCGAGCTGCAGGAGGCGATCCTCGCCCAGTTCACGCCGCAGACCGTGCTCACGCGTTTCAACGAGGTGGCTGCCGCGGGCACGGCGCTCATCGACACGGATCTTCCGCAGGGCAAGCTGCCGGAGTTCTTCGATCTCATGCTCAAGGCCAAGGAGCAGCCGGTCCAGACGGTCGAACTGACGCCGGAGAACGGTGTCGACGAGTTCGACCCGAACTACGACTTCATCCACGAGCTCATGCAGCAGAAACTGCATCCGCCGACGGAGACCCCTACCCCCGCCCCGTGAGTCCGCGGGGGACGACGCAGCCCACGGGCGATGTTCCCGGGAACATCGCCCGTGGGCCGTCCGGTGCATGACCGGATTCGCCAGACGACGGTGATCGGAGGGGGAGGGATCACCGTCGTCCAGCCGGCCACCGCACAAGGCGGCGACCTGGCTCAGGCGCGCGTGCGGCGCGCGACTCAGGCGCGCTTGCGGCGCGCGGCTCCGACGGCGACGAGGCCACCACCGGCGACCAGAGCGACTGCGGCGCCGCCGACGATCCACGGCGACACCGATCCGCCGGTGAGGGCGAGCTCCGTGCCGCCTGTGAGCGGCAGCTCGGTCCCGGCGGGAGCAGCGGTGCCGGGGTCGTGGTCGCAGCTGGAAGCGGCGGCGTTCCCGTGCGAGACCGTCACCGTGGCGGTGTATGCCCGAGAACCGGCGAAGTCGAGGGCGTAGGCCCCCTGCCCGTCGGAGGGCGGGCGGAACGTGACCCTCAGGCTGCCGTCGGACGCGGCGGTGTTGCCCGAGATGGCGGCGGCGCCGGCGTTCTGCCCCGAGACAGACACTCCGACGGTCTCCGAGGGCTCGAAGTACCCGGCGCCGAAGGCGACGGTCGAGACCTCACAGGTGTCGATGATCGCGTCGCCCACCTTCGCGCCCGGAGGCGAGGGGTAGGAGTCGCTCGGTGCCGCAGAGGCGACGGTCGGCGCGGCCAAGATGAGCGCGCCAGCGGTAAGGCTGATGGCAGCCAGTTTCTTCAGCATGATTTCTCCCCAGAATTTCACGCGGAATCGCCTCCGGACACACCCCTGCGTCCGACTGCGCGAGATCCTCTGCCCCCACGGCAGGTTCACGGACCCCGGTTATTCCCCAGTGAGATGACAGTACCTCATCCGTCGGCGATTGTCACGAGCCGCACTGCAGGGTGTCGCGGGTCAGCTTCGGACCCACGATCAGCGGGGTGTGCTCGACCTCGGTGAGACGTGCTCCGGCGCCGTCGCCCTGGAACTCCACGGTGATCGTCGTGGAGGCGCCGGGGGCGAGGAGCACCTCGTGCTGCACGACGGAGCGATCGCCGATGGTCGTCGTCTGCACGCCCTCTTCCGAGCCGTCCCGGTCGATGTGCGACGGCAGGGCGCCTTCCGGACCGTAGACGGCGATCAGAGTGCGCACGCTGCCGGCCGGCACGCCGTACACGCCGTCGCCGGTGACGTACGGGGGCAGGGAGGTGGCGGCGTCGGCGGGGGCCGTGTTCGACCACGTGACGCGCACCTGGGTCGTCGGCACCCCTCCGCAGGTGCCCACCGCCGTCGCGATGGACGCGCGGGTGTAATAGTCCATCTTCCCGCCGGTGCCGTCGTTCATCAGGACGCCGACCACCGCGGCGTCCTCGTCATCCTGCGGCATGGCGCCGCCGAGCGCGCTGGCGGCGAGGAGCGACTCCTCCGCCTCATGCGCGCTCCAGATCCGGATGCGGCCTTCGCCGGCGGCGTCGGCGAGCGCGCGGACGAGGGCCTGCGGCTCGGCATGGGACAGCGCAGCCGAGAACAGTCCGCCGGCGGCCTGAGCGAAGATCGCGTCCTGAGCCGCGGGATCGGGGATCGCTGCGTAGATCTCGGAGAGGAGCAGGTCAGTCACGGTCTCCGCGGTCGCCGTGAACGGCCCGAAGGACAGGTCTCCGGTGGCCCGCATGAGGTGCGCGGCCACCACGGCGTCCACCGCGATCACCCCGTCGACCTTTCCCCCGTACCGCCCTTCCCACCGGGCGGCGATGGTCTGCCCGGCCTCCCGGAAATCGGGGATGCTGGTGATGTTCTGCAGATAGCGGCCGGGGCGGTCCTCGAAGAGCGCGACGGTGCTGTCGCTGAGCGGGAGCGCCGTGTCCAGTGGGGGGAAGTCGCGCGTCGACGCCTGCCGCTGCAGCGTGACCTTGCCGTTCTCCGCGCGCAGGAGCGCGATCGATCCGATGATGCCGCCCGACGACCGCAGCTCGGCGTTGTTCTGCATCGCGAGCACGTAGGTGCGCGGGCCCTCACCGCCGAGCATGGTCGGCAGCAGGACCGAGGCGCCGTGCAGCGCCCCGACCGCCGTCGCGGCCTGGGTGACGGCCCCGCGCATCTCCCGGACGGCGTCGGCCAGAGGGGGGAGGGTGGCGTCGGCATCGATGCGCCGCGCCCGCTCCTCCGCGGCAGCCAAGGCCGAGCTCGCGGTGCCGAGTGGCTTCTCGACGGTCGCGAAAGGGGCGAGGTCGATCGCCCCGCCCGAGAAGCCGAGGCTCGTGATGTCGACGTCGGCGGCGACGTCGAGCAGCGGACCGAGCGCGTCCGTGGAGACGTCGTCGGCGATCTCGGCGACATCGCTCACCGCGCGGAAGTTGGGCCCGATCCAGGGCAGCACCCCGAAGGCCTGCCAGACCGGGTCCCCGGTCAGCGACCGGGCCGACTCCGCGTTGCGGGAGATGCGGTCGGCGATCGGGGCCGCCCCGTCGAGATCTCCGTCGGCGATGGACTGCTTGAGCTGACTGGTCGCCTTCGCGATCTGCTGCAGGTTGTCGACCGCGCCGATGCCGCGCACCGTGACCCAGCCCAGTGCGAGGACGAGGAGCACGAGGACGAGGCCGACGGTCCACCCGACCCATCGGCGGCGGACGGGAAGGCGACCATCGCTCACCCTGGCATTCAAGCACGGCGAAGCTGCCGGGCGCGCTCCCGATGCTGTGGGAACGCTGAGTAGCGGTGCGGACAGGTGATGCGCTCCCGGGGTCGTCGGCATCCCGCGGCTAGCCTGATCGCATGGGTGCTCGACTGCGTGTTGTTCTGGATCAGCTCGTGCACGTCGTCGACCCCGATCAGGCGGCGGCATCGCGAGATCTCGCCGCCGGGCTCGTCCAGACGGCGCCGCCGAACTGCACGGTCGATGCGATCGTGCCCTCGGGGGCAGAGGTGCCGCTCCGCGGGATCGGAGAAGTGCGCACGCTCGCGGTCGGACGGCGCGAGCTCGCCGCGTCCTGGCAACTCGGCATCGCCCCTGGCGTCGGCGGCGGCCTCATCCACGCGCCGACGCTGCTCGCCCCACTGGTCCGCCACGACCGGGTGCACGACAACGATCAGACCACCGTCACGCTGTGGGACCTGCGGGCCTGGGAGGCGCCGTCTCAGCTGTCGCGCGGCGCCGTCGCCTGGCAACGAGGCATGCTCCGACGTGCCGTGAAACACGCAGATGCCGTGGTCGTTCCGTCCCACTCCATGGCGGAGCGCCTGTCCGGTCTCGCGAAGCTCGGTGACCGCATCCGCGTGATCGCCGGCGCGCCACCTCAGGACCTCCGGCGTCCCGCGGACGTCGCCTCGCGTCGGGACGACCTCGGTGTCCCCGCGGACTACCTCGTCCTCTCCGGGCCGGAGGACGCGCTGGCCGCCGGTTTCCGCGGCGCCGTCGCGGCGAACCTCGACGCCGTGGTGATCGGAGCGGCCGAGGGGGCGGAACCGCGAATCGCCGAGATCGCCGCCGCCGCCGGGCTGCCCGAGCGGCGCGCGCACATCCGGGGGACGCTCGAGGTCTCGGATCGCGCCGCCGTCGTCGCCGGGGCGCGCGTCTTCGTGTCGACCGATGCCGTCTCCGGATGGCCGTGGCGTGCCGTGGAGGCGATGTCGCTCGGCGTCCCCGTGGTCGCCGTGGAGTCCGGGTGTCATCACGACGTCCTCGCCGACGGGGGAGCGGTGGTCAGCGAGAGTGCTCTGCCGGAGGCCGTGGAGGACGCGGCGACGACAGGGAGGGAGCGCCTGCGCGTGCTCGCCGCCGACCGGTCGCGGGCGTTCTCCTGGGCGAGTTCGGCGGAGCGCGTGTGGAGTCTGCACGCGGACCTCTGATCACCTGAACGCCAGCTTCGCATCGGCGCGACACGCCGAGAGCTGATCGCATTTCTGTGGCAACAGTGGCATCATCCCGCAACTTCCGTCACACTGGTCACATGTCTCGACGTGCCCCACGCTCTCGAAACACCACGAAGGTCACCCGCCTTCTCACCTGTTTCCTCGCTGCCTCCGCCCTGGTGATCGGCACGGTGGTCCCCGCCACCGCCGCCTCCGCCGCGACCTCCGTCGCACCGACCGTCGCGCGTACCGCCGCCGATCCCGCGCAGACCGGGCTGGCCAAGACCACTCTGGTCGGGTTCACGCCGGGCAACATCATCAGCGACGCCGTGTTCACCAACAAGAGCACGATGACCGAAGCGCAGATCCAGACCTTCTTCAACAGCAAGGTCTCCCGCTGCCTCGGCGGACGGGACGAGAACAACGAGCCGATCGTCTGTCTCAAGGACTTCCGCATGAACACGGTCACCCGTCCGGGGGACCAGTACTGCAGCGGATACTCCGGTGCTGCGAACGAGTCCGCTGCGCGCATCATCTACCGCGTGGCCCAGGCCTGCAATATCAATCCGCAGGTGCTCATCGTCATGCTCCAGAAGGAGCAGGGGCTCGTGACCCACACCTGGCCGAGCGCCTGGCGGTACCGGATCGCGCTCGGGCAGGGCTGCCCGGACACCGCGCCGTGCGACCCGAACTACATCGGCTTCTTCCACCAGATCTACGGCGCCGCGCGCCAGATGCAGATCTACATGGAGGGCAAGTGGTTCCAGTGGTACGCGCCGGGGCGCACCTGGAACATCCTCTACAACCCGAACAGCTCCTGCGGATCCTCGCCGGTCTACGTCGCGAACAAGGCGACGTCCGCGCTGTACTACTACACGCCGTACCAGCCGAACGCCGCAGCGCTGCGGGCCGGCTACGGAAAGGGTGACGGGTGCTCCGCGTACGGCAACCGGAACTTCTACAACTACTTCACGGACTGGTTCGGCTCGACCCAGAAGCCGGTGGTGGACCCGCTCGGCGACATCCGTCGCCTGCACACCTCGCTCGGCGGGGCGACCGGCGTTCTCGGCGCCGCGAAGACGACTCCGGCCTGTACGGCAACGACCGCGCGGTGCACCGTGACGTACGTCAACGGCATCATCACCTGGACGAAGGCGCTCGGCGCGCGACAGGTCTACGGTGAGGTGTATAAGGAGTACACGGCTCAGGGCGGTCTCGGGGGAAAGCTCGGATACCCGAAGACCACGCCCACGGCCGTCACGGACCCGAACGGCAACGGGACCGCGCAGCAGTTCGACGCCGGGTGGGTTCATTCGTCGGTGGCGGGGACGTTCGCGTCGTCGAACACGATCATGACCGCGTACAGCAAGGCGGGATGGCTGCGTGGAAAGCTCGGGTGGCCGGCGGGTGTGGAGACGTGCTCGGCGACGTCGTGTGTGCAGGCGTTCCAGGGCGGCTCGATCGGTTATCAGAAGGGGAAGGCGGCGGTTCCGCTGGTGGGCGTCGAGGCGGACGCGATCGATGTGGTGTTCGCGGCGCAGGGCGGCAGCTCGGGGGCGCTGGGTGCGCCGGTCGGGCAGTTGACGGTGGTGTCGGATCCGCAGGGCAATGGTCTCGTCCGTCAGTTCGCGAACGGGTGGATTCACGCGTCGGCGGCCGGGGCGTTCGTGACGTCGAACGCGTCGATGAAGGAGTACAGCGCGTCGGGGTGGCTGCGGGGGAAGCTGGGATGGCCCACGAGTGCGGAGTCCAAGGTGACGGATCCGAACGGCGACGGGGTCGCGCAGAGCTTCCGGGGTGGGTGGATCCACTCTTCTGCAAAGGGTGCGTTCGCGACCTCGACGCGGATGATGTCGGGGTACAGCAAGGCCGGTTGGGTGAGGGGTTCGCTCGGATGGCCGGTGAGCGCTGAGGTGTGCACGGGCGCTTCGTGTACCCAGGCGTTCGCCGGGGGTGTCCTCTCGTTCACGGGCACCGCTGAGCCGACGAGTGCGGTGGGTGTCTCGGCCGCGGCCATCGCGAAGGTTCGCGCTGATCCGGCCAGCAGTCCGGTCGCGCTCGGCGGAGCTGTCGATCCCGTACCTTCGCTCGTGGCGGACCCGAACGGTGGCGGTATGGCGCAGAAGTTCTCCGGTGGGTGGGTTCATTCGTCGGTGGCGGGGACGTTCGCGTCGTCGAATACGATCATGACCGCGTACAGCAAGGCGGGATGGTTGCGTGGAAAGCTCGGGTGGCCGGCGGGTGTGGAGACGTGCTCGGCGACCTCGTGTGTGCAGGCGTTCCAGGGCGGCTCGATCGGTTATCAGAAGGGGAAGGCGGCGGTTCCGCTGGTGGGCGTCGAGGCGGACGCGATCGATGTGGTGTTCGCGGCGCAGGGCGGCAGCTCGGGGGCGCTGGGTGCGCCGGTCGGGCAGTTGACGGTGGTGTCGGATCCGCAGGGCAATGGTCTCGTCCGTCAGTTCGCGAACGGGTGGATTCACGCGTCGGCGGCCGGGGCGTTCGTGACGTCGAACGCGTCGATGAAGGAGTACAGCGCGTCGGGGTGGCTGCGGGGGAAGCTGGGATGGCCCACGAGTGCGGAGTCCAAGGTGACGGATCCGAACGGCGACGGGGTCGCGCAGAGCTTCCGGGGTGGGTGGATCCACTCTTCTGCAAAGGGTGCGTTCGCGACCTCGACGCGGATGATGTCGGGGTACAGCAAGGCCGGTTGGGTGAGGGGTTCGCTCGGATGGCCGGTGAGCGCTGAGGTGTGCACGGGCGCTTCGTGTACCCAGGCGTTCGCCGGGGGTGTCCTCTCGTTCACGGGCACCGCTGAGCCGACGAGTGCGGTGGGTGTCTCGGCCGCGGCCATCGCGAAGGTTCGCGCTGATCCGGCCAGCAGTCCGGTCGCGCTCGGCGGAGCTGTCGATCCCGTACCTTCGCTCGTGGCGGACCCGAACGGTGGCGGTATGGCGCAGAAGTTCTCCGGTGGGTGGGTCCATTCGTCGGTGGCGGGGACGTTCGCGTCGTCGAACACGATCATGACCGCGTACAGCAAGGCGGGATGGTTGCGTGGAAAGCTCGGGTGGCCGGCGGGTGTGGAGACGTGCTCGGCGACGTCGTGTGTGCAGGCGTTCCAGGGCGGCTCGATCAGCTATGTGAAAGGCAAGGCGGCGACGGTCGCCTATCGCTGAGGCGCGGCCGTCGCCTCGGGCAGTTCGCGGGGATCGGATAGACTCGAACGCATGAAGGTACTGCTCACAGGAGCTGACGGATTCATCGGATCGCACCTCGCGGAGCAGCTCGTCAGAGATGGTCACGACGTCCGAGCCCTGGTGCTGTACAACTCGTTCGACTCGCGCGGTTGGCTCGATGGCATCGCGGACGAGGTCGCCCAAGAGATCGAGTTCCTGCCTGGTGACGTCCGTGATCCTGCGCTGATGATGTCGGCGGTGAGTGACCGTGATGCGGTCCTGCACCTCGCCGCGCTCATCGCCATCCCCTACTCGTACGCGGCTCCTGACCTGTATGTGCAGACGAACATCCAGGGCACGCTCAACCTGCTCAATGCAGCGCGTGCCGCCGACGTGAGCCGCTTCATCCACACGTCGACCAGCGAGGTCTACGGCACCGCCCGGTACGTGCCGATGGATGAGGGGCACCCGCTGCAGGGGCAGTCGCCGTACTCCGCATCCAAAATCGCGGCGGACCAGATGGTGAACGCGTACCACTCGTCGTTCGGGCTCCCCGCGGTGACGATCCGCCCGTTCAACACCTTCGGGCCGCGGCAGTCCGCCCGCGCCGTGATCCCCACGATCATCAGCCAGCTCGCCGCCGGCAAGCGGGAGGTCCAGCTCGGGGCACTCACTCCGACCCGCGACTTCACCTATGTCCCGGACACGGTCGCCGGATTCACGACGGCGCTGACCAGCACCGCCGGCGTCGGAGAGGTGATCAACCTCGGTGTCGGCTTCGAGGTATCCATCGGGCAGACGTTCGATCTCATCGCCGAGGTGATGGGCGTCGATGCTGTGGCCACCGAGGATCCCGCGCGGCTGCGCCCGGCGAACTCGGAGGTGGAGCGGCTTTTCTCCGACAACGCGAAGGCGCGCGAGATCCTGGGGTGGGCGCCCCGGTACGACGGTGTGGACGGCTTCCGCGAGGGCCTGCGCGCCACCGCCGAGTGGTTCACCGACCCGGGCAACCTGGCGCGCTACCGCACCGACGCGTACGTCGTATGATCACCCCCGCAGATTTCGTCCGCACGATCCGCCGCGTGGTGGGCGATGAGCCTTTCGTCGGCCTGCACGTCCCCGACATCACCGAGGTCGAGAAGGTACGGGTGCAGGAATGCCTCGACTCGACCTTCGTCTCGAGTGTCGGCGCTTTCGTGACCGAGTTCGAGCGGGGCATCGCCGAGTTCACCGGTGCCCGTCACGCGATCGCGGTGTCCAACGGAACGTCGGCCTTGCAGGTCGCGCTCGAACTGGTCGGAGTCGGCGCGGGCGACGACGTGATCGTCCCGACCCTGTCCTTCGTGGCCACCGCGAACGCGGTCTCGCATGCGGGCGCCCAGCCGTACTTCGTCGACAGCGATGAGATGTCCGCTGGGTTGTCTGTCGATGCCGTCTCGGACGTGCTCCGCTCCGCGCGATCCACGTCCGAGGGCCTGGTGAACGCCGTCACCGGACGACGCATCGCCGCCATCGTGCCGATGCACACGCTCGGCCACCCGATGCGCATCGTCGAGCTCGTCGCGCTCGCGACCGAGTACGGCGTTCCCGTGGTCGAGGATGCCGCCGAGTCGCTCGGCAGCCGGGTCGACGGCGTCCACACAGGCAGGTTCGGCCGGATGGGCATTCTCAGTTTCAACGGGAACAAGATCCTCACGACCGGTGGCGGCGGGATGATCCTCACCGACGACGACGAGCTCGCCCACAGGGCGCGCCACCTCACCACGACGGCGAAGCTGCCGCACCGCTGGGAGTTCGAGCACGACGAGGTCGCGTACAACTACCGGATGCCCAACCTCAACGCCGCCCTCGGCGTCGCGCAGCTCGAACGCCTGCCTCGCTTCCTCGCCGACAAACGCCGGCTGGCGGCTCGCTACCGCTCCGCCTTCGCCGACGTCGATGGCATCGAGTTCCTCGACGAGCCGGAGGGGACCGTGAGCAACTACTGGCTGTGCGCGGTTCGCGTGGACGGCGACATCGCGCGCCGCGATGAGTTCCTCGAGGCGACCAACGACGCCGGCCTGCAGTGCCGGCCGTTCTGGAATCTGCTGCACGCCCAGGCGCCCTATCGTCAGCTGCCCCACGCCCGGGTGCCCGTGGCTGAAGCCCTGCACGCGTCCGTCGTGTGCATTCCGAGTTCGCCGGCGCTGGCAGCGGCATGAGGACGATCGCCGTCGTCACCGGCACCCGTGCGGACTACGGGCTGCTGCGCGGATTGCTCCGGGCGATCGATGACGACCCGCAGCTCGACCTGCGGATCATCGTCACGGGCACTCATCTCACGGATTCCTTCGGGAGGACGGTGTCCGAGATCGAGCGGGACGGGTTCACCGTCGCCGCGGCGGTTCCGATCTGGTCGGGCGACGATAGCGCTCTCGCCGCCGCCGCGGACGTCGGCCGCGCCCTGCCCGAGTATGCGCGGGCGCTGGCGGATATCGGCCCCGACGTGGTCGTGGTGCTGGGGGATCGTCTGGAGGCCTACGCCGTCGCGACGGCCGCGACGATCCTCTCGGTTCCGGTCGCGCACATCCATGGCGGGGAGCTCACCGAGGGGGCGATGGACGACGCACTCCGCCACTCGATCACCAAGATGTCGTACCTGCACTTCACCTCGACACCTGAGCACCGCACGCGGGTCATCCAGCTGGGGGAGGACCCGCGACGGGTCTTCTTCTTCGGCGCGCCGATCGTCGACATCCTGGAGACCTTCGAGCCGATGCCGCGCCGTGACGTCGAGGAACGGTTCGGCATCCGGCTGCCCGAGCCGACGGCGCTCGTCACCTTCCATCCGGCGATCATGGACGTGGCACCGGCCGAGCACCTCGTCGAGGAGCTCCTCGACGGATTGCTCGCGGTGGACGAGCTCCACATCGTCATCACGGGGTCAAACTCGGACATCGGCACGGATGCGGTCCGGGAACGGATCGCGCGCTTCGTGTCCGAACACCCCGAGCGCGTCGACTATGTCGAATCGTTCGGACAGCGCGGCTATCTCAGCGCCATGAGGGCGGCTGCCGTCGTCGCGGGGAACTCGTCCAGCACCGTCTTGGAGGCGCCGGTCCTCGGGACCCCCTCTGTGCTGATCGGCGATCGCCAGAAGGGCCGACCGATCGCCGCGAGCGTGGAGGTGCCAGAGCCCACCGCCGCGGCGATCGCCGCCGCCATCCGCCGGCAGCTCGCCGCCCCGCCTCTCGCCGATCCGGAGAGTCCGTTCGGTCGGCCGGGCTTCGCCGCCCGCACGGCGGCGACGTTGCGAGACGCGGAGATCCCCCGCCCGCCGAAGAAGTCCTTCCACGATCTCGAACAGGGAGATGACCATGGCCGCTGATGTGT
Source organism: Microbacterium meiriae (assembly GCF_025143875.1). NCBI lineage: Bacteria > Bacillati > Actinomycetota > Actinomycetes > Micrococcales > Microbacteriaceae > Microbacterium > Microbacterium meiriae. Next base: position 64,901 of record NZ_JAMBDU010000009.1, read on the forward strand.
TCGTGATCGCAGAGGCGGGGGTGAACCACAACGGTTCGCTCGACGTCGCCAAGGAGCTCGTGGACCTCGCCGCCGACGCGGGGGCGGACGCGGTGAAGTTCCAGACCTTCTCCGCCGATGCGCTCGCGCTCGAGACGGCAGAGCTCGCGGACTATCAGCGGGTGTCCGACCAAGACGCGCGCAGCCAGCATGACCTCCTCCGCGGGCTGGAGCTGAGCCGTGAGGAGTTCCGAGCCCTGCGGACGCACTGTGACGAGCGCGGAATCCGGTTCCTGTCCACGGCCTTCGATCTCGACGGTCTCGACTTCCTCATCGACGAGCTCGGCATCCCTCTCGTGAAGATCGCGTCGGGTGATCTCACCTTCGCCCCGCTCCTGGTCAAAGCGGGCCGAAGCGGGCTGCCGGTGATCCTGTCCACGGGGATGGCCGATCTGGAGGAGATCGCCAGGGCGCTGCGCTTCCTCGCCGCGGGACTGGGGCAGCGTCACGGTGTGCTTGAGCCCTCGGAGCGCCTCACCGAGAGCGCGCTCGCCAGGGCGTGGGAGGCACGGAACGAGCGCATCCGGTTCGACGAGCACGTGACGATCCTGCACTGCACGACTGAGTACCCGGCAGCGGACGAGCACCTGAACCTGAGAGCGATGCCGACGATCGCGAGCACGTTCGGGCACAGGGTCGGCTACTCCGATCATTCGCTCGGCTCGCTGGCCTCCGTGCTCGCCGTCGGGCTCGGCGCGACCGTCCTCGAGAAGCACTTCACATTCGACGTCGCCGCGGAGGGACCTGATCACGCGGCCTCGCTGGATCCCGACGGCCTGCGCGACTACGTCGCGGCGGTCCGCCGCGTGCCGGCGATGCTCGGATCGCCGGAGAAGCGGGCGCAGAGCGTCGAGGAGGGGAACCGCGCGGTCGTGCGGCGCAGTCTGGTGGCCGCGCGGGACATCCCCTCCGGCGCCGTGATCAGGGAGCAGGACCTCGCGTGCTTCCGCCCCGCGACGGGTCGCACCTCCTTCGACTTCTGGGAAGTCGTCGGCGGCTTGGCGTCCCGGGCATATCGACGCGGTGAGCTCATCGATGAGTGAGCTGGTCCTGCTGGGCGGCGGGGGACACGCGAAGTCCGTGCTGGCGGCCGCACGCGCTCTGGGGCTCGGAGTGCGCGGGTATCTCGCGCCGGAGGCCGGAGATCTGGGCGAGGACTGTCCGTACCTCGGCGACGACGACCTGCTCTCGTCGCTCCGCGCGGATGACGTGCTCTTCGTCAACGGGCTGGGCTCGACAGCGTCGACGCGGGCCCGGCGCGCTCTGTATGAGCGGGCCGTCGCATACGGTTTGCGGGCGGCGCAGATCGTCCATCCTCGAGGTTTCGTCGACCCGGGGGCCCGCCTGGCGGCGGGGGTTCAGGTGCTCGCCGCGGCGCTCGTGAACAGCGGGGCCGTCATCGGGGAGAACGTGCTGATCAATTCCGGGGCGATCATCGAGCACGACGTCCTGGTGGACGCCCACGCGCACGTCTCTCCCGGTGCGGTGATCGCCGGCGGTGTCCGGATCGGCGAGGGTGCCCACGTCGGTCTCGGTGCCCGTGTCAGCCAGGGACTCACGCTGGGACCCGGGAGCGTCATCGGTGCCGGCGCCGTCGTGATCAGGGACGTCCCGGCGGGGGCTGTGGTCGCGGGCGTGCCGGCCAGGGTCATCGAATCCGAGAGAAGGGAACCGGCATGAGCTCGAACGCCGACCTGTCCGTGCACCCGGAGACGAGCATCCGCGACGCGCTCTCCCAACTCGACCGGAGCCGACGCCAGGTCGTCTTCGTCGAAGATGACGGAGGGCGACTGGTCGGAGCGGTGAGCGACGGCGACATCCGTCGTGGCCTCCTCGCCGGAGCATCGCTCGAGGACCGTGTCGACCGGGTGATGAACGCGAGCCCGGCCACGGTGCCTCCGACGGCGACTCAGGACGCCGTCGACGAGCTGAAGGCGAGACGCGGCATCCGCGTCGTCGCGGTGGTCGACGACGGGCGCATCGTCGACGTCGTCGGCGAGGGCGAGCGCATCGCCACGCCGCTTCCGACGTCCGTGGTACTCATGGCCGGCGGCCGGGGGCAGCGGCTCTACCCGATCACGAAGGACATCCCGAAGCCTCTCGTCCCCCTGGGCGACAGTCCGATGATCGACATCATCCTCGGCAGGCTCCGCAGTCAGGGGTTCCGCCGCGTGCACGTGTCCGTCAACCACCTCGGGCATCTCATCGAGGAGCATCTCGGCGACGGCAGCGCGCACGGGTTGGACGTCACGTACCTGCACGAGCCGATGCCGCTCGGCACAGCCGGCGCGATCGCCCAGCTGCGCGGCGAGATCACCTCGCCCTTCGTGGTGATGAACTCGGACCTGCTCACCGACGTCGATCTCCGGCGCATGCTCGGCTTCCATCGCGATGCGCGGGCGACCGCCACGATCGGAGCGCGCGAGTACGGCTTCGAGATCCCGTACGGCGTCATCCGTCGTGACGGCCACCGTGTCACCGGGCTCGCCGAGAAGCCGTATCACAGCGAGCTCGTCAGCGCCGGGATCTATGTTCTCGATCCGGACGCCCTGCAACTGCTCGAACAGGACGAGTACTGCGACATGCCGACGCTGTTGTCGCGCCTCATGGAGGTCGATCGTTCGGTCGCCGCCTATGAGATCCGCGAAGAGTGGATCGATGTGGGCAGACCGGAAGATCTCGAACGCGCCAGGGTGGCGTGGGAACGGAGAACCAGATGAGGATCTGCACGATCACCGTGCGCGCCGGTTCGAAGGGAGTCCCGGGGAAGAACCTCCGCATGGTCGCGGGGCGGCCGATGTTCGCTCATTCGGTGGCGCAAGCTGCGGCGACAGGACTCTTCGACGAGGTCGTCGTCTCCAGCGACTCGGAGGAGATCCTTGCTCTCGCCCCGCAGTACGGCGCGACGGGCGTCGTGCGCCGACCCCCGGAGATGGCTACCGACACGGCGGGCAAGGTCCCCGCCATCGCCCACGCCGTGCGCACCACGGAGCAGCGCACCGGTAGGACCTACGACGTGTGCGTGGACCTCGACGCGACCAGTCCGCTCCGCACCTTGGACGACATCCGCGCGGCCGTGCGGATGTTCGAGGAATCGGAGGCCGCGTCACTGATCACGGGTGCGGAAGCGCGGCGCAATCCGTACTTCAACCTCGTCGAGGAGCAGCCGGACGGCACCGTCGCCGTGAGCAAGCAGCCCGACGACGCGGTGCTCCGGCGGCAGGACGCGCCGCGGTGCTTCGACATGAACGGCTCCATCTACGTGTGGAAGCGGGAGGCGCTGGTGGAGGACCAGGTCGTCTTCCTGCCGTCGACCATCCTGTACGAGATGCCCGCTGAACGTTCCGTCGACGTGGACAGCGAGTTCGACTTCCGCATCGTCGAGTGGCTGATGGAGCAACGGGAGGATCTGTGACCGCCGATTCGCGCAGCCTCGACGCGCGGACGTCCGATGCGGTACGCCGGTTGCTCGACCTCGAGGACGATGCCCCCGACGTAGTGCGGGAGACGCTGCCCGGAGCATCGGTGCCCTTCTGGGCCCAGGTCCGCATGCGGGTGGCCTGGGCGCTCTCCGCACAGCAGACCGGCAGTGTCGATGTGACACCCGGTACGTGGAACCGATGGAAGCAGGCCCGGCGCATCGCGAGGGCCCAGCTTCCGGACCGCTGGGATGCGCCGCGGCGCGCTCGACGCCACGATGTCTGCTTCTACGTCGGAGGCGGCACGCTGGCCGCCTCGGACGGCACAGCGCTGAACTGGCTCGTCGACGATTTCGCCGGGGCGGCCGGGGATGCGGTGGTGGTGCAGCAGCAACCTCTGCCGTCCCCTCTGGGACGGCCGTCGTTCCGTCCGACGCTGACCATGGATGCCGCGAACGCGCGGGTGACCATGCGGGTGCGCGGCGCGCATCCGTCCGATGCGGTAGGGCGGTCGATAGAGTCGCTGCTCGCCGATTTCGCCCGACGGCTGGGGCAAGAGCCCGGTGCGTTCGCGAAGATCGCGCAACGCGCGGTCCGGGATGAGAACTATCGCCGACCGCAGCTCGACGAACTTCGCCGCCTGATCGACAGGGTCCGTCCGCGCGTCGTCCTCTTCGACAACGGCTCGTACACGTATCACGGCGAATCGGTGGGATTGTTCAAAGACGCGGGCGCGTACGTCGCCGAGCCGCAACACGGCTGGATCGGCCCGTCCCACGCCGCATACAACTACGGGCGGTTGTTCCGGGAGCCTGCGCTCCGCCGAGCGCTGCCGGACGAGGTGCTGACGTTCGGCGATTTCTGGTCCGACTCGATCCGTCATCCCGGGCGGGTGACGGCGATCGGAAAGCCGCATCTCGAGCGGCAGGCCGCATCCGCGCCGGCGTCCCGACGCCCGCAGGTCCTCGTGGTCTCCTCTCGCACTGACCCTGAGCGGACCGATGCGCTCGTCATCGAGCTGCGGGGGCTGCTCGATGACAGCTGGTCGGTCGTCTTCCGTCCGCACCCGGGCGAGCGCTACGAGACCGGGGGGAGGTACCCGCGGCTCTCTGCGCACCCGGGAGTGACGGTTGACGAGCAACCGGACGTCTACGAATCGTTGAAGCAGACGACGGTGGTGGTCGGTGAGGCGAGCACGGTGCTGTTCGAGGCCCGGGCCTTCGGGTGCGAGGTGATCCCGCGGGACAGTGCGTTCGCGGCCGCAGTAATCGGCGATGCGTTCGGGGATCGGGTGCAGGACGCGCGACAGATCGCAGATCGCATCCGCAGCATTGCGGGGCATCGGATGGCGGCGAAGGTCGACGACAGCATCTGGGCAACGCACGCAGTCCAGAACTTCCGAGACTGGCTGGCCGCAAGGCTCGACTCGGAGGACAGTCCGCGTGCAGGAAGCTCCGAACCCGCCTGATCTAGAATGATGGAGTCGCGGCACAGGCCGCCGTGCGTCGAATGAGTGGACTGTGACTGAAACCCGAGATCTCTTCGCTGCCATCCCACGCACCGAGTTCGACACCCCCGGCACGAGCCACGGGCTGATCGATGTGGTGCGCTGGCGGTATCTGCTGAGCCTCCTCGTCCGTACCGGCGTGACGACCCGGTACCGCAACTCCGTGCTGGGCTGGGTGTGGTCGTATGTCCGCCCAGCGGCGCAGTTCCTGGTCTTCTGGGTCGTCCTCGGGATATTCATGAACCTGGACCGTGTCCCGAACTACGCCGTGTACCTCTTCTCCGGCATCGTCGTCATCAACCTCTTCTCCGAGGGGTTCAAGAACGCGACGGGGTCGATCGTCGGGAATGCGGCGCTGGTGCGGAAGGTGTTCCTGCCGAGGCAGCTCTTCGCGGTCTCGGCGGTGCTGGTGTCTTTCGTGCACTTTCTCCCTCAGGTCGGGCTCCTCCTGCTGGTATGCGCGCTCATGGGCGGATTCGCGCACATGACGGTGCTCGGCGTGCTCGCGGCGATCGCCGGAATGCTCATCGTGATGGTCTTCGCGCTCGGCACCGGTCTCTTCTTCGGAGCAGTGAACGTGAGGTTCCGTGACGCGGAGAACATCGTCGAACTGCTTCTCCTGCTGGCGACGTGGGCGTCGCCAGTGCTCTATGCCTGGACCATGGTGTACGAAGCGGTGGTCGACAAGCTGGGCTGGCCGTCCTGGCTCGTCGAGGCCTACATGCTCAATCCGATCACCCAGGGCGTGGAACTCTTCCACTACGCGTTCTGGCGCCCCGCGAGTCAAGACCTCGTCCAGTCCGCCGGGTACGCCGGTGAGGCGCTGACCCCGATCCCGCCCGACCTCGGCATGAATACGCTGTGGACCGCGCTCATCGCCGTCGGCGCGCTGCTGCTCGGGCAGCTCGTGTTCCGACGCCTGGAAGGAAAGTTCGCACAGGACCTATGAGTGATACCGCGCTCCGTCCGAGCATCATCGTCGAGGGTGTTCGCAAGACGTTCACGTTGAACCATGCGTTCTCGCTGAAGGACACCGTGGTGTCCTGGATCCGGCGCCGGAAGCTGACGTCGACGTTCGAGGCTCTCCAGGGTGTCGACCTCGTTATCCAGGAAGGTGAGTCGGTCGCCATCCTCGGGATGAACGGCTCGGGGAAGTCGACACTGCTCAAGATGATTTCCGGCGTCATGGACCCGGACGCCGGTGAGGTGCTCACCCGAGGGCGCGTGGCGGGGCTCATCGAGGTCGGGGCGGGCTTCCATCCCGAGCTCTCCGGCCGAGAGAACGTGTTCTTGAACGCTGCGATCCTCGGGATGAAGAAGCACCAGATAGAGGAGCGCTACGACGAGATCGTGGCGTTCAGCGAGATCGAGGAGTTCATCGATCAGGAGGTCAAGCATTATTCGTCAGGGATGTTCCTCCGCCTGGCGTTCGCCGTGGCGATCCACGTGGAATTGGACGTGCTCCTGATGGATGAGATCCTCTCGGTCGGCGATGTGCCGTTCCGGGAGAAGTGCCGACAGAAGTTCGAAGAGCTTGTGGCTGCAGGCAAGACCCTCGTCGTGGTGAGTCACGACATGGAGATGGTCCGCCAGCTGTGCACGCGGGGCGTGGTCATCAGCAAGGGCAGGGTCGTCTACGACGGCGAGCTCGAGGGCGCCATCGCGCTGGTGGACGCGTGAGCGCCGACTGGCTCGGGCAGATCCCGGCCTTTCTCGTCGCATGCGCGCTGCTGACCCTCCCCGGTCTTCCCTCCGCGTTGCTGCTTCGTCTCCGAGGCGTGACGGCTCTCGGAGGCGCGATCGTCCTGTCGTTGGCGAGCGTCGGTGCGGCCACGCTGTTGGCACCCGTCCTCGGTCTGCGCTGGTCGCTTTTGCCCGTGCTCATCGCGGCGGCAGCAATCATGGTGGTGGCCGCTGCGCTCTGGTTCGTCCGGCGATCGGCCGTCCAGCCGTTGGGTGGGGGTGCCGGCCGGAGTGTATGGCTGGGGGTCGGCGTCGGCGCGCTCGGCTGGATACTGATCTTGATCGTGGGCATGTCGGGTGCGGGACATCCGAGTCAGCTCTTCGACGGCCTGTTCCATCTCAACGCCGTCGAGTTCGTCATGGAGAACGGCGATGCATCGCCGTTCCACATGACCATGGTGATGCCGGGCGTCGCGAGCACGTTCTACCCGACCCTGTGGCATGCGCTGGTCTCTCTGGTCGTACCCTTCAGCTCTGGCATCGTCCCCGCGACGAACGTCATGACGATCGCCGCGATCGCCGTCGTGTGGCCGGTCGCCCTCGCCACGCTGACGAACGTTCTCTTCGCGCGCTATCGCGCCGCGGCGGCGTGGGCACCGCTGGTCGCATTCGGCTTCAGCGTCTTCCCCCTCGGTTTCCTGAACTGGGGGGTGCTGTATCCCAACCTGATCGGGACGCTTCAGATCCCTCTGTTGCTCGCGTTCGTCGTCCTGGCCTGCCGTCCCGGCCTGACGTGGGGCCAGCGCACCGGTCTCGTCCTGACCGCCATCGCCGCGATGGGCGCGACCGCCCTCGGCCACCCTTCCGCGCTGCTCGGGGCGATCGCTCTGCTGGTGCCGTTCGCCGTATGGGGCGCTTGGAGGGTGGCGAAGGCGGGGAGCACCCGTACGAGGGTGCTCGTCGCCTTCGCGGTCGCTGTCGCAACGGTGGCACTGGTTGCCGTGTGGAGACTCGCCAACGTGACGACTCACGAATGGCTCCCGGGCTCGACCCTCGGCGCGGCCCTCGGCGAGGTTGCCTTCCTCAGCCCCGTCGGTCGGGCGACCGGTCTGCTCGTGGGACCGCTGGCATTCGTCGGGATCTGGACCGTCGCGAAGAGCCGTCGATGGTGGATCCTGGGGAGTTATGGGGTCGCGATCATCCTGTTCCTCGTGTCGACCTCGCTCTCGATTCTCGGGCTCCGAAGCGCGTTGGTGGGAATCTGGTACGACGACACGACTCGCGTGGCAGCGCTTCTCGGAGTGCTGGGCGTGCCGCTGGCAGCACTCGGGGCAGCCGTGGTCTGGAACTGGGTCCGGACACAGTGGAAGCAGAGGCGCAGCGTGCGCGCTGTTGCGGTGGTCGTCCTGGGTGTGCTGCTCGCCGCCACACACCTGAGCGCGCTGGTCAACGATCTGCGGTACATGCGCAATGTGAGTTTCCGCTTCGACGCTCATTCGCAGGGGCTCTCCGCGGACGAGGCCGAGCTCTTCGCCGAAGCATCCTCTCTGCTCGGACCGGACGCTCTCGTGCTCGGTGATCCGCTCACCGGCGCGGCACTGCTCTATGCATACACAGGCCACGACGTCGTGTTCCCGCACGTCACCGGGCGATACGACGCCGACGCGTTGCTGCTGGCTCGATCGTTGAACACCGCCTCGACCGAGGTCTGTTCATCGATCGACCGCCTGGGGGTCACGCACGTGCTCGACTTCGGGGACAGGCAGCTCTATGAGAACCACTACGTCACGTACAACGGTCTGCACGACCTCGCCGGGTCCCCGATCCTGACCGAGGTCGCCAGCGTCGGCGACAGTGCTGCGCTCTATCAGGTCACCGGCTGCCCGTAGACCTCAGGGGCGATCGCCCTCGACCGGGTGCTCTCGTGACTCGTGTTCCTCGGCCTCCAGCAGAGCGATCTTGCGCGAGAGTCGTGTTAGCTGACGCTGCTGTTGGGCGTTTCGCCGATACTGCGTGTATACGAATGCGAGGAACATCACGATGAGTCCGTACAGCACGAGATCGGTGCCGCGTCCGACGCCGACGAGCTGAGCGAGCCACGAGAGCCACTGGGGGAAGAGTACCGAGAGCACCGCGACGACAACGAACAGGCCCATCAGGATGCGGCGGATGGCCAGATGGCTGTCGGCGCCGGTGCGCCGCATCATGAAGGCGGCGAGCACGACGATCGCCGCGATGAGAAGGAACTGGATCCACATGGGTCACCTCACCACCAGATCGACGAGGATGTTGACCGAGTTCAGCACACTCTGTCCTTTGGCTTTCGAGTAGTCGGTGTAGAGCAGCTCGACCGGATACTCCCGCCAGGGCAGGCCGGTGCGGCCGAGCTCGAGCACGATCTCTGTGGCGTGCGCCATGCGGTCTTGCTTCAGATCGATCTGCTCGGCGGCGTCGCGGCGGATCACCCGGAGGCCGTTGTGCGCGTCGGTGAGCTTCAGACTGGTGGTGAGGTTCGTCACCCACACTGCGGTCTTCAACATGACCTTCTTGATCCAGCCGGGGTTGGTCCGGTCGTCGAGGAAGCGCGAGCCGAAGACGATCGCGAGGTCCTCCGCACGCGCTAGCTCGAGCATCCCGAGGGCATCTTCGATACGGTGCTGGCCATCGGCGTCGAAGGTGACGATGTACTCGCACTCCGAGTGGCTGAGCGCGTAGGTGATGCCGGTCTGCAGTGCGGCACCCTGACCCAGGTTGACGGGGTGCTGGACGAGCATCGCTCCCGCCTCCGTGGCGATCCGTGCGGAAGCGTCGCTGGAGCCGTCGTCGACGCAGATGACGTGGGCGAACTCCTGACGCAACTGGGTGATCACACTGCCGATGACGCTGGCTTCGTTGTACAGGGGGATGACGATCCAGGCTCGCCGATCGGGCGTTCGAGGTGAGGGGACGCTCGGGGACATGATTCCATTGTGTCAGGTGTCTTTCCGGTCACCGTGAACCCCGAGCCCGTTGGACGAGATGACGAAACGAAACAGAGTGATCGTCGCGACCCGGCTGTACACCCCGGAGGTGACCGCCGCGAGCTTCCGGATGGAGGCGCTCGTGCAGGCCATGACGACGAGCGCGGACGTGACCGTGCTCACCACCCGGCCGCCAGCCGGCAGCGTCGCGCGCGCTGAGGACACCGCAGCCAGGATCAAACGGATGCCCGTGCTGCGCGACCGCTCCGGCGCGATCCGCGGGTACGTGCAGTACCTGTCGTTCGATATCCCTCTGTTCTTCCGTCTGCTCGTGAACCGTGCCGACGTTATCGTCGCGGAGGCGCCACCTACCACGGGGTTGGTGGCTGCCGTCGCCGGCATGCTCACCAGGCGACCGGTTGTGTACTACCCGGGGGACGTGTGGTCGGATGCCGTGGCCTCGACGGAGGCGCCAGGACTGGTGGTGCGACTGATGACAGCGGTCGAGCGCTTCGTGCTCCGGCGTTCCGCGCGGTCGATCGCCGTGTCGGCGGAGGTCGCCGAACGTCTGGTCGCGGTCGGTGCGCTGCCCGAGCGCGTCGTCGAGGTGGGCAACGGCATCGACACGGATGTGTTCCGCCCCGATGTGTCACCCGCCGCCGCCGAGCGTCCGTACTTCGTGTACACGGGAACGATGTCGGAGTGGCAGCAGCCCGACGTGTTCGTGCGCGCATTGGCCGAGCTGGACGACGTCGACGTCGATATCCGGTTCTTCGGCCAGGGATCCGTGGAGGCGGAACTGAAGGCGCTGGCGGACACGCTGGTGCCCGGCCGCGTGCACTTCGGTGGGCTCGTGCCGCCTGCAGGCTCGGCGTCCTGGATCAGGGGAGCGGTGGGTGCGCTCGTGAGCATCGTGCCCGGGATCGGCTACGATTTCGCACGACCGACGAAGACGTACGCTGCGGCCGCCGTCGGCACCCCCGTGCTCTTCGCGGGGGCGCAGACGGGCGCCGAGGTCGTTCGGGCCGCGGGTCTCGGTGAGGCCAGCGACTTCACGGTCTCCGAGGTCGCGCAGGCGATGCGACGACTCGTCGCCCAGGCACAGGACGGGACGACGGAGCGCGAGCGTCCGCGTCGAGCGCAATGGGCCGTCGACACGGTGTCCTGGAGCACGGTCGGTGGGAAGGCCGCCGATGTCGTGCGGAGCGTGCTTGACGGTCTGCGCGGCCGACGCCGGTAGAATCGCCTGTGGTGCCGCCACGTCCTGGCATCATGCAAGGAGCGCTGTGACCGAATCATCCCGCGTGCGGATCGTCGAATCCGCTGATGTCTCCTCGGATGCCTCCATCGGCGACGGCTCCTCGATCTGGCATCTCGCACAGGTGCGGGAGCAGGCGCAGCTCGGCGAGAACTGCATCATCGGGCGGGGGGCCTACGTCGGCACCGGCGTCGTCATGGGCGACAACTGCAAGGTGCAGAACTACGCGCTCGTCTACGAGCCGGCGCGGCTCGGCGACGGTGTCTTCATCGGGCCGGCCGTGGTCCTCACCAATGACACGTATCCGCGGGCCATCAACCCGGACGGCTCGATCAAGAGCGCGCACGACTGGGAGCCCGTCGGCGTCACGATCGAGACGGGCGCGGCGATCGGTGCCCGGGCGACGTGCGTCGCCCCGGTCACCATCGGCGCGTGGGCGACGGTCGCCGCGGGAGCGGTGGTCGTCAAGGACGTCCCGGCGTATGCACTCGTGGCGGGTGTGCCCGCCAAGCGGATCGGCTGGGTCGGCGAGTCCGGCGTACCGTTGACCGCCGGCGCCGAGGCCGGTGTATGGATTTGCCCGCAGAGCGGCGAACGCTATGCGGAGAACGATGGAACCCTGACCAAGGAGGCAGTGTGAGCGAGTTCATCCCCCCGGCGAAGCCGATCATCGGCGACGAGGAGCGCGAGGCCGTCGACCGGGTGCTCCGCAGCGGCATGGTCGCCCAGGGGCCGGAGGTCGCTGCCTTCGAGGCGGAGTTCGCCGATCACTTCGTGCAGGGGCGTCCGTCCGTCGCCGTCAACAGCGGCACCGCCGGCCTGCACCTCGGGCTGCTGGCTGCGGGCGTCGGTGCGGGCGATGAGGTCATCGTTCCGTCGTTCACATTTGCCGCGACCGGCAACTCCGTCGCACTCACCGGCGGCACGCCGGTCTTCGTCGACATCGAGCCGGAGACCTTCTCCCTCGATCCGGCCGCCGTCGCCGCCGCCATCACCCCGAACACCAAGGGCATCCTGCCCGTGCATCTTTACGGGCACCCGGCCCGCATGCGCGAGCTCGAGGCGCTGGCCGCTGACCGCGGTGTCGCGCTGTATGAAGACGCCGCGCAGGCGCACGGCGCTTCGCTGGACGGCCGCCCTGTCGGCACGTTCGGACAGTTCGCCATGTTCAGCCTCTACCCGACGAAGAACATGACCAGTGGTGAAGGTGGCATGGTCACGGCGGAGAACGCCGGGATCGCCCGGATGCTGAAACTGCTCCGCAACCAGGGCATGGAGCGTCAGTACGAGAACGAGATCGTCGGCTTCAACGCCCGTATGACCGACATCCACGCCGCCATCGGGCGTGTGCAGCTGACGAAGGTCGACGCGTGGACGGCTCAGCGCCAGGCGAACGCCGCGTTCCTGGATGCCGAGCTGCGAGGCGTCATGACGCCTCCGGTCGCCGAGGGCGCCGTGCACGTCTACCACCAGTACACGATCCGCGTCCCCGAGGACCGTGACGGCTTCGTCGCGGCTCTCAAGGCGGAGCACAATGTGGGCTCGGGCGTCTACTATCCGATACCGAATCACCGCCTGCCGTCGCTCGCACCCTACGCACCGGATCTGGACCTGCCCGAGACCGAGCGCGCCGCCCGCGAGGTGGTGTCGCTGCCGGTGCACCCGTCGCTGTCGCAGGACGACCTCGATCGCATCGTCACCGCAGTGAACACCCTCGCGGGAGCGGGCGCCTGATGGTGTTGCGGGCGGGTCTGCTCGGCGTTGGGATGATGGGACGCCATCACGCGCGCGTCCTGCGTGAGGTGGACGGCGTCGACCTGGTCGCTATCGCCGACCCCGGAGGAGACCCGCACGGTGTCGCCGGCGACCTCAGCATCCTGCCCGACATCGAAGCCCTCATCGATGCGGGCATCGACCTCGCCGTCGTCGCCGTGCCGACGCGTTTCCACGAGGACGCGGCGCTCAAACTGGCCGCCGCCGGAGTGCACACGCTGGTGGAGAAGCCCATCGCGCACAGCATCGAGGCCGGACAGCGCATGGTGGACGCGTTCGAGAGCGCGGGCCTGGTCGGCGCGGTCGGTCACATCGAGCGCTTCAACCCCGCGCTGCAGGAGCTGCGCCGTCGGATCGAGGCCGGTGAGCTCGGTGCGGTCTACCAGGTGGCGACGCGCCGGCAGGGGCCGTTCCCGTCCCGCATCGCCGACGTCGGAGTGGCGAAGGACCTCGCCTCGCACGACGTCGACCTCACGGCCTGGGTCGTGCAGTCCGACTACGAACGCGTGTTCGCGCAGACGGCGTTCAAGAGCGGCAGAGAGCATGAGGACATGATCACGATCACCGGGCGCACCATGTCGGGTGTCATCGTGAATAACATCGTCAATTGGCTCTCGCCCATGAAGGAGCGGTTGACCGTGGTCACAGGCGAGAAGGGCGCGTTCGTCGCCGACACCTCGACCGGCGATCTCACGTTCTACGCGAATGGCACCATTCCGCTGGAGTGGGAGTCCGTGTCGACGTTCCGTGGCGTGTCCGAGGGCGACGTCACCCGCTACGCCTTCGCGAAGCGGGAACCCCTGCGCGTCGAGCACGAGGCGTTCCGCGACGCGGTCCTGGGAGCCGACAGCGACGTGGTGACGATGGCCCAGGGCTTGCGCACGCTCGCAGTCGTCGGGGCCGCGCTGGAGTCCGCGCGCACGGGCAGCTCGATCACGATCTGAGGCCCGAGGGGTCCGGAGGGATGACTCCGCACGAGCTCCTTCCGGATCTCGGGCTCAGACGATCGCTTCCAGAGCGTCCAGGAACACCCGGCTCTGGGCGTCACGCGTGAACTGCGTGCCCTCGGCGAGCGATGGGGCCTGTACGCGTCCGGTGCGCGACTTCTCCTCGGCCATCGCGTATAGAGCGTCCGCGATCGCCGCGGGGTCATTGCTGACGACGCCGAGCCCGTTGTCGCGTATCAGGTCGCCGGCGGCGCTGTCCTCGAGCCCGGTCATGATGATCGGGCGCGCAGCTCCGATGTACTCGAAGACCTTGCCGCTCAGCACGCCCTTCTCGCCGGGGTCGTTCCACAGCAGAAGCAGCAGCGCGTCGGAGTCGGCTTGGATCTGCAGCGACTCCGCGTGGCTCACCTTCCCGTGCTGGCGGACGGCGGCATCGAGCCCCAGCGACTCGATGGCGGCAGCGACCTCGGCCGAATGCGGACCGTAGAAGTCGACGGAAATGCGGGTGTCCGGGTGCGCACGCAGCAGCTCCGCAACGCCGCTGAGGAACGGCAGGGGATCGCGTCTTTTAGGGATCACCCAGCCGCAGTAGGCGATGCGCAGTTCGGAAGAGGACGGGTGGTACTCGAGATGCGCGAAGTCCTGGGGGTCGTAGCCATTGGTGACCACGACCGTGGGGACCCCATACGCAGCTTCGAGTTCGTCCGCGAGGGGGGCGCTGACCGTGGTGAGCAAGGCAGCGTCCGACACGTGCCGACGCTCGACAGACGAGTCCAGGCGACGTCGGAGCGCGCCGTACGGGTAGTAGGTGCTGTTGGAGAGCAGGTCACGGTAGTCGACGGCGAGCTTGGCCTCGAAGTGCTTCGCCAGTCTGGAACCGAGCATCAGGGCGCTGAACGGGCCGACGCTGGTCACGACCACGTCAGGGCGCCAGTCCCATGCGGCGGCGTGGCGCCCTGCGGCTTTCGCCCACCGGCCGTAGATGTCCGGCCAGACGAACTTCATCGCGATGGCGTAAGCGACCGACGCGGCACGGTGCCACGGCCGCGGCTTCTTCGGTTTGAGGCTCTGCACGCCGGAGACGGCCTTCATCATCGGGTCCGCCACGCGGTGGATGGTCAGCCCGGCGTGCTCGGGGACGATGAGACCCTCGTCCGCGCCGTCGCGGGTGAGCACACGCACCTCGTGCCCCGCGGAGGCCCAGAACGAGGCGAGCTTCGAGATCCGCACGGCGGCGATCTTGTTCTCGGGCGGGAAGAACGGGCAGATGAGCAGGATTCGCATGTTCCGGGTCTCCTGGGAAGGGCGGGCGGGGGAGGGAGCGGACGAAGCTACGGCACAAGTCCGGCGAGCGACGCTTGGAACCGGAAGTCGGGTACCTGCGCGACGACTTCGTCGAAGGTGCCGAAGCCCAGGACGCGACCCTGATCGAGGTAGCAGACCTGGTCGTAGTGCCGGATGGTGGCGAGACGGTGCGCCACGGTGATGAAGGTCACCTTGCCGTGCAGCTCGTTCATCGATTCGACGACTCGGTTCTCGGTGGCCGTGTCGAGCGAGCTCGTTGCTTCGTCCATGACCATCACCAAGGGATCGGTGTAAAGCGCCCTGGCGATCCCGAGTCGCTGTTGCTGCCCTCCGGATACCGAGGAGCCGCGTTCGCCGAGACGCTCCTCGAGTCCGCCGGGACGCTCGGCAATCTCGCTGATGTGCGCTCGTCGAAGAGCCTGGACGACACGGTCGGGATCGTAGTCCTGCTCCCACGTCAGCGCGACGTTCTGCGCCACGGAGCCGTCGAACAGTGCCACCCGCTGCGGCACATACCCCACGCGCTGACGCCACTGATGCAGGACACGGTCCACGGGGTGCCCGTCGATCTCGAGAGTTCCCGACGTCGGTACGCTGAGGCCGAGGATGATATCGATCAGCGTGGACTTCCCGGCGCCCGAAGGACCGACGATAGCGAGGCTGGATCCGAACGGGACGCTCAGATCGAGGTCCTTCAAGACCGGTCCGCGGTCACCGTCGTAGCTGAAGGAGACGTTCCGCAACCGCAGCTCGCGGGGGTGCAGGGGCAGGCTCTCGGAGTCGCTCGGCTCGGTCTGCACGGCCGTGTTCGTCTGCGTGAGCTGTCGGATCACGTCCCTCGCGTAGACCTCGTTCGAGGATGCGGCTGTGAGGCTGGCCTGCACAGCGTTCATCGAGGGGATCATCCGGAATCCGGACGCGGCGAACAGCGATATGGCCACGACAGCCTCCGCGGCGCCGCCGGTCAGGAATGCCGAGGCGCCGATGAGGACGAATCCGCCGATCAGGGCGGCCTCGAAGGCGTAGCGCGGGACGATGGTCATGAAGGCGAGGTTCGCCCGCGATCGGGTCGCAACCGCTCGGTTCTTCGAGATGACGCGCCCGGCCTCGTCAAGCTTGCCCCGCAACGTGACCTCTTTCAGCGCCTCCACCATCTCCGTCATCACAGTCGCGACCCGATAGGAGTAGTCACGACTGCGTTGGCCTTCGGATTTCGAACGACGGGAGAGCGTGAGCGAGATGGTTCCGGACACGATCGAGAGGTAGACGAAGGCGATCAGTGCCGTCAGCGGCTGAGCGATCACGAGGATGAGCAGTGCCGCGAGGAACGTGAACAGGTTGCCGGGCACTTGGGAGAGCGCGAGAAGGAATCCGCGGTTCGCGCTGCCCACCGAGGAATCGACCACGCGCGTGAGCTCCGCAGTGCTGATCCGCGAACGGTCCTCCCAGCTTGAGTGGGTGTACGCGGCGAACAACCTGTCGCCGAGGTCCAGCTCGTACCTGGCGAAGCGGCGCGTGGCGCGCCAGTGCAGCGTCGCCGCGAGCACTCCCTTGAGGATGAACAGCGCGGCGACGGCGACCACGACCCAGGCCGTGGCCGACTCGGGGAGCGGGCCGAAGAACGGGATCTCGATCGGTTTGTCGGTGACGAAGGTGTTCACCGCGAGGACAATCAGAGCCAGCGCCGCGGTGTCGAGGATCGCGAGCAGGCCTGTGGCGATCGAATACCAGAGATAGAACGGGCGGGCATCGCGCGGAAGCACGCGGAACAGATCGAGCAGTGTCCGCCAGATGCTTCTCATCGGGGTGAGTCTCCTTGCTGTTTCACAGGGCTACGCCGACGCGGGAAACCCTCATGGATCCTACCCGTTGGCATTCGGGCGGATCTGTGGGCGTGCGCAGAGACGCGGAGGCGTCGCTCTTCACCCGTGTGCGAGGATGGACGGCAGCTGAACCGACGGGAGACCGATGCGCCACGCCGCCGCCAGAGAGCAGGCTTCGGAGACCTGCCTGATCCTCCTCACGAACTGCTTCCCGTTCGCCCCCGGCGAGGAGTTCCTCGAATCGGAGATCGGCCACCTCGCGGCGGCATTCGATCGTGTGCTCCTCATCCCGGTCGTCCGCAGCGTCGGACAGACACGGAGACGGGCGACTCCGGAGAACGTCGAGGTGATCCTCCCCGAAGCCGTCAGCACGGCGAAGGCTGGCATCCGGAGAGCTCTTCGCTATGTGGTCCGGCACCCCGTCAGAGCCGCGGCGGCTTTCGGGCGCGCATTGCGATCCTTCCCCCATCCGCGGCGGATCTTCGTAGACCTCCGTCTCGATCTGCTCGCCTGCACGGTCGCCGACGAGGTGGCAGCACCGGTCCGCGCGCGGCTCGCTCCGGGAACGCGCGCCGTGTTGTACAGCTACTGGATGATGGTGCCGGCGCGGACGGCGGTGCGACTGGCTGACCGGTTGGGCAGTCGGACGGTGCCGGTGATCAGCCGCGCACACGGCTACGACGTGTTCTCCGAGCGTAGCCCTGGCGACTTCCTGCCTCAGCGCGAGCTGCTCCTCTCCCGCGTCTCGGAGGTCTTCACCGCTTCAGAGCACGGGGCGGACTACCTCCGGACGAAGTACCCGGACTACGCCGACCGCATCAAGACTGGCCATCTCGGTGTCGCACCGGCGAGGTCGGCAGGCAACGTGGTGCAACACCCGCTGAAGGTGTACACCTGCGCCTACCTGGTGCCGGTGAAGCGCATCCCGCTGCTCATACAGGCGCTTGCCGTCGCGCAGCGTCGGGGGCTGAAGGTCACCTGGACCCACATCGGCTCAGGGGGCGGGGAGTATGCCGCTGCTGTCGAGAGACAGGCGGGCGAACACCTGGAGTCCGGAACCTTCGAGTTCCTCGGCGACCTCACCAACGACGAAGTCCGCGCGCAGTACACAGCACAGCCGGGCGGTGTGTTCGTCAACGTTTCCGAATCGGAGGGGGTTCCCGTGTCGATCATGGAGGCACTCGCACAGGGGTTTCCCGTGATCGCCACGGACGTCGGGGGCAACAGCGAACTGATCGACGTCGATGGCGGGATGTTCGACGGACTGCTCCCGGCTACGCCGACCGCCGAGGAGATCGCCGACCGACTCGAGCTGCTGACCGCTGCGGAGACGGATGACTACCGACGGTACGTGGAGGCGAGCATCGCGCACTGGCAGCGAGCATGGTCGAGCGATGCGAACTACTCCGCGTTCAGCGCACACCTGCTCGGCGCGGCGCGCGCAATCTGACAGCCTGTCCGCGCGCATCGCCCCGCAGCGGCTTGCCTAGGATGGGTGTCGTGAAGATCATGAGTGTCGTGGGCGCGCGCCCGCAGTTCGTCAAGCTCGCCCCCATCGCCCACGCCATGCAGGCTGCCGGCCACGAGCACGTCATCGTGCACACCGGCCAGCACTACGACCCGATGCTTTCGGACGTTTTCTTCCGCGACCTCGGCATCCCCGAGCCGGACGCGCACCTGGGTGTCGGTTCCGCTTCACACGGTGTTCAGACGGGCGCGATGCTCGCCCAGATGGATGAGGTGCTTGCGCGTTTCGAGCCGGACAGTGTCCTCGTTTACGGCGACACGAATTCCACGCTCGCGGCGGCCATCAGCGCGGTGAAGCTGCACTACCCCGTGGCGCATCTGGAGGCAGGGTTGCGGTCCTTCAACAGGGCGATGCCCGAGGAACACAACCGCGTACTCACCGACCATTCCGCCGATCTCTGCCTCGCACCCACTGAAGTGGCGATGGGCCACCTCGCAGAGGAGGGACTCTCCGCGCGGTCGGTCTTGGTTGGCGACGTCATGACCGACGTGCTGTACCAGGTTCGTGATGCTGTGATCCGCGAGGGCTCGACCGCCGCTGCAGGCATCAGTGGTCCGGGGGAGTACTACGTGGCCACCATTCACCGCGCCGAGAACACGGATAGCCCTGAGCGGCTGCGCGAAGTCGTTGCGGCCTTGGCTGCCGCGGACAAGCCGGTGATCCTGCTGGCGCATCCGCGCGTGCGCGCCAAAGCGGCCGAGCACGGCATCGCGCTCGACGCGGGCGCGTTGCGAACGCGGGATCCACTCGCGTACCCGGAGCTGATCGCCGCGGTTCTCTCGAGCGCCGGCGTCGTGACTGATTCCGGAGGCCTGCAGAAGGAGGCCTTCCTGCTGAGGGTGCCGTGCACCACAGTCCGGCGTGAGACCGAGTGGGTGGAGACGGTCGATCTCGGATGGAATGTGCTGGCGAACTCCGCGGAGGAGATCACCGCCGCACTGACGAGGCCGGCGCCCGAAGCGACCGAGGCGGCCCCGTACGGCGACGGGCATGCCGCGACACGCGCGGTGAACGCGATCGTCGCGGCTTTCGGCGGCTGAGCACTCGGCGCAGGGCGCCAGCGTGGCCATGTGGTTCTGCGATACGATTCGGCCGTGCTTCTGACTATCGGGATCCCCACCTACAACCGCGCCGAGGACGTCAGGAAGACCGTGACGGAGATTCTGGCGCACGAGGATTCTGAACTGGTCGACATCGTCGTCATCGACGACGGGGGAACCGACGACGCCGCTGAGCGCCTGCGCGCAGATCCGGCGGTCGTCGACAGGGTCCGCGTGCTGCGGAACCCGGAGAATCTGGGTTACGCAGGCACCTTTGCGAGGTTGTTCCGCGAGTGCGAGACCGAGTACCTCATGCTCACGGCCGATGACGACCGTGTCCTGATGGAGAACATCCGAGCCCTTGTGGAATACCTGAGCGACCACGCCCCCGTTTTCGTCTCTCCCCAGTTCCTCAGAGATGGGCGAGTTTCCCGGGGACGCTCGTTCACCGGGGCGATCGCCCCCAGGGACTTCCTCGCGGCATCCGCGCACGCGCCGGGCCTGGTGTATCGCGTGGAGGACTGCCTGCCCGCGCTGGGGGAGCTCGCGGAGCGAGCGGAGGCCGAGGAGGTCGACGCCCTCGTATACCCGCAGGTGCACATCGCCATGCGCCTGATGCTGGCTGGCGAACGCTGCACCTGGCTCGCGCTGCCCACCGTCGCCGAAGGTGCGTACCGGCCATCGGGTATCCGGGATGCGGCAGGGGGCCAGTACTGGTCGGTCGAGTCGCGTTGGAAACAGCTGCAGGCATACGACGCTCTTCTCTCCCGGTGGACCGCCGACGATGCGAGCGGGCGGGCGCAGGAGATGCTCACAGCGCAGCGGGACCGCGCCTTCCATGCGATCGCGAGCGCTATCCGCATGGAGCACCCTGACCTCGGCGCCGCGTTCGACGAGGGCGCTCGTCGGCGTTATCAGAGAACCCTGCGAAGCCGCATCCTTGCCGTGCCGATCGTCGGGTGGGTGGTGCGCCAGCGCCGGTCTTTCGCACGCCGATCATGACGGTGCTCCCCCTTCCGAGGGGTCTGTCGCGCGCGGGCATCATCCGCCGAATAGCCCCATAGACTGGACCCCATGCGTATCGCCGTCGTGGCCCTCGGAAAGATCGGGCTTCCCCTCGCCGTCCAGTTCGCCTCCTCCGGTCACGATGTGATCGGTGTCGATGTCAACCAGAAGGCGGTCGACATCATCAACGCCGGGCAGGAGCCGTTCCCCGGTGAGGCCCACCTGGCGGAGAAGCTGCAGGAGCTCGTCCCCTCCGGCCGTCTGCGCGCCACGACCGATTACGCCGAGGCGATCCCGGGAGCCGACGCCGTCGTGCTCGTCGCACCCGTGTTCGTGAACGACGAGACATGGGAGCCGGACTTCCAGTACATGGACTCGGCGACGCGATCGCTCGCCGAGCACCTCACGCCCGGCACCCTGGTGTCGTACGAGACGACGCTGCCCGTGGGGACGACGCGGAACCGGTGGAAGCCCATGATCGAAGAGGGCTCCGGCCTGACGGAGGGCACGGACTTCTTCCTCGCTTACTCGCCGGAGCGCGTGCTCACCGGGCGGGTCTTCGCTGACCTGCGCAAGTACCCGAAGCTCATCGGCGCGCTGTCCGACGAGGGAAACCGTCGCGCCCGCGAGTTCTACGAGTCCGTCCTGCAGTTCGACGAGCGTCCCGACCTCCCTCGCCCCAACGGTGTGTGGGACCTGGGAACGACGGAGGCCTCGGAGATGGCGAAGCTCGCCGAGACGACGTACCGCGACGTGAACATCGGTCTGGCCAACCAGTTCGGTCTGTTCGCCGCTGCACACGGCATCGACGTCTACAAGGTGATCGAGGCCTGCAACTCGCAGCCGTACAGCCACATCCACCGCCCCGGCATCGCCGTCGGCGGACACTGCATCCCGGTCTACCCCCGCCTGTACCTGTCCACCGACCCCGACGCCGACATCGTGCGCGTCGCGCGCCAGCTCAACGCCTCCATGCCGGAGCGCCTGGTGGCGCAGGCGGAAGGCATCCTCGGCGACCTGAGCGGTCTGCGAGCGGTCGTGCTCGGGGCCGCCTATCGCGGCGGCGTCAAGGAGACGGCGTTCTCCGGCGTGTTCCCGACGGTGAAGGCTCTCCAGGACCGCGGCGCGCAGGTCGTGGTGCACGATCCGCTGTACAGCGACGAGGAACTCGGACGCCTCGGCTTCGACGCGTACGAGTTCGGCGGCGAGGCGGACCTCGTGATCCTGCAGACGGATCACGCCGACTACCGCGAAGTGTCGCCGGCGGACCTGCCGGGGGTCCGGCTGCTCGTCGACGGGCGCAACGCCACGGATGCGGCTCGCTGGGCGGGGACCCCGCGGATCGTGGTGGGCGCTGCGGCCTGATCGGCCCGGTGACCCGACCTCCCAGGCGCGCCCCGATACGATGGGGAACATGGATCTTCTCGTCGTCGGGTCGGGTTTCTTCGGCCTCACCATCGCCGAGCGCGCCGCGGAAGCGGGCCGCACGGTGACCGTCATCGACCGCCGCTCGCACATCGGCGGCAACGCCTACAGCGAGGCGGAGCCCGAGACCGGGATCGAGGTGCATCGCTACGGTGCGCACCTGTTCCACACGTCGAACGCGACGGTGTGGGAGTACGTCAACCGCTTCACGTCGTTCACGAACTACGTGCACCGCGTCTACACGACCCACAAGGGCGTCGTCTTCCCGATGCCGGTGAACCTGGGGACGATCAACCAGTTCTTCCAGGCCGCGTACACGCCGGACCAGGCTCGCGCTCTCGTCAAGGAGCAGGCGGGCGAGTTCGATGCGAAGTCCGCGACGAACTTCGAGGAGAAGGGCATCGCCCTCGTCGGCCGCCCGCTGTTCGAGGCGTTCTTCCGCGACTACACCGCGAAGCAGTGGCAGACGGACCCGCAGAAGCTCTCCGGCGACATCATCAGCCGGCTCCCGGTGCGCTACACCTACGACAACCGGTACTTCAACGACACCTGGGAGGGCCTGCCCACGGACGGCTACACGGCGTGGCTCGAGCGGATGGCCGACCACCCCCGCATCGAGGTGAAGCTGGACGTCGACTACTTCGACGAGTCCCAGCCGCTGAACAAGAAGGCGACCGTCGGTCAGGTCCCGGTGGTCTACACCGGTCCCGTCGACCGCTACTTCGACTACGCCGAGGGGGCGCTGAGCTGGCGCACGCTCGACTTCGAGCAGGAGGTGCTGGACGTCCGCGACTTCCAGGGCACCAGCGTCATGAACTACCCGGACATGGACGTGCCGTACACGCGCATCCACGAGTTCAAGCACTTCCATCCGGAGCGCAAGGACGTCTACGAGTCCGAGAAGACCGTGATCATGCGGGAGTTCTCCCGGTTCGCCGAGCGCGCCGACGAGCCGTACTACCCGGTGAACACCCCGGCCGACCGCGAGGGCCTGCTGGCGTACCGCGAGCTCGCGAAGGGGGAGAAGGACGTCCACTTCGGCGGTCGCCTCGGCACGTACCAGTACCTCGACATGCATATGGCCATCGGGTCGGCGCTGTCGCTCTGGAACAACACTCTCTCCTAGACTCGGAATCGTGAGTCACGCTGCTGTCGGGGCGCCCGGGACGCCCCGGCGCTATCTGCATTCGCTGTGGCTGCTGTCCGCGCGCGACCTCAAGGTCCGGTATGCGACCAGCTTCCTCGGTTACGTGTGGTCGGTTCTCGACCCGCTGGTGATGAGCGCCATCTACTGGTTCGTGTTCACGCAGGTGTTCAGCCGCGACGTCGGCGAGCAGCCGTACATCATCTTCCTCATCAGTGCGCTGCTGCCGTGGGTGTGGTTCAACAGCTCGGTGTCGGACTTCACCCGGGCGTTCAAGAAGGACGCGCGCCTCGTCCGCTCGACGTCGATCCCTCGTTCCATCTGGGTGAACCGCATCGTCCTCAGCAAGGGCATGGAGTTCCTGTTCTCCCTGCCGGTGCTGGTGCTGTTCATCGTCATCAACCTCCTGTTCGAGAGTCATGCCGACCAGGTCGTGCAGATCGGCTGGGGCGTGCTATGGGTGCCGGTGGCCATCCTCATGCAGACCGTGCTGCTCGTCGGGCTCGGCCTGCTCGTCGCTCCGCTGTGCGTGCTCTACACCGACCTCGAGCGCACCACCGCCCTCATCCTGCGTGCGATGTTCTACGCGACACCGATCATCTACAACGTCACGGATCTGCCCGGCATCTTCCAGACCCTCGGCGCCTTCAATCCGCTCGCGGGGATCTTCATGCTGTACCGCATGCCGTTCTTCCCCGATCAGTGGAACCCGTTCACGCTCACCGTCAGTGCCGTGATGTGCCTGCTCATCCTCGCGCTCGGCGTCTGGGCGTTCCGACGTCTCGAGCGCCCCGTCCTGAAGGAGCTGTGATGGACGCCGCTATCGTCGTGCAGAACCTCGGCGTCCGCTTCCGCCGCAACCGTCGCGGGCAGCGGAACTTCAAGGACCTCTTCGCAGGAGCGTCCCGGCGCTCGCGTCCCGGCGAGTTCTGGGCGCTGCGCGACGTCTCCTTCACCGTGCAGCCGGGTGAGTCGATCGGCGTGGTCGGTCGGAACGGGCAGGGCAAGTCGACGCTGCTCCGCCTCGTGGCCGGCGTCCTCCTGCCCGATGAGGGCACGGTGAGCGTGAACGGCGGCGTCGCCCCGCTCATCGAGATCACCGGCGGATTCGTCGGCGACCTCACGGTCCGGGAGAACGTCCGCCTGACCGCCGGACTGCACGGCATGTCGAAGGACGAGGTCGCCCGTCGGTACGACGACATCATCGCCTTCGCCGAACTCGCCGGATTCGAGGAGACGCCCTACAAGCACCTCTCGAACGGCATGAAGGTGCGCCTCGCGTTCTCCGTCGTCTCCCAGCTCGACGAACCCATCCTGCTCGTCGACGAGGTGCTCGCGGTCGGCGACAAGGCCTTCAGGGAGAAGTGCTACAAGCGCATCGACGAGCTGCTCTCGGACGGCCGCACGCTGTTCTTCGTCAGCCACAACGAGCGCGACCTGCGCCGCTTCTGCACCAGGGGGCTGTACCTGGATCGCGGCACGCTCGCCATGGACGCCCCGATCAAGGACGTCCTGGACCGCTACAACGCGGACTACTCCGTCTGAGACGACGCACCGACCCGGAGTGTCAGAGGCCGACGAGGCCGCGCAGATCTGCCGCGGCGGAGCGTGCATCGGCGATCGCCCCTGACACTCCGGAGCCGCTCTCGATCGCCGCTCGCAGTGCTGCGAGGCGCTGCGCGTAGGTCTCCACGCCGGAGCGCCAGGGGTCCTGGATGGACGACGGCGGCAGTGCGTCGCCCAGGCGCTGCGCGTCCTGCTGGAGCGAATCCACGACAGGAAGCGCGTCCTGGCCGCTCGCTCCCGCGATGATGTCGAGTCCCCGGTCAGCGGAGTTCAGCCACCCGGACACCTTGTCGCGGAAGACCTCGACCGTCGGGTCGCCGACCGGGGGCGCGGTCGTGATCGGAGTCGGGTCCGGGGTCGCGGACGGGGCCGACGTGGCGGTCGGCGTGGGAGCGGACGTCTCGGACGGGCTTGCCGTCGGAGACGGACTCGCGCTGCCGGCGGGCTCGGGGCCACCATCGCGCGGCAACAGGAAGAACAGCAGGACCCCGACGATCGCGAGCGCCGCAACGCTCAGCCCGACGATCAGCCACACCCGGCCGGTGCGCTTCGGCGCGGGGGGAAGCGGGGCCCACCGTACCTCGGGCTGCGGCTCGTCCATGTCAGGCCTCCAGGGGGCTCATCGGCTCCCAGGTGCGATCGCGACCGATGCGGCCGCCGTCCCTGAGCCCGCGGAACAGGTTGCTCGTGCCGCGGACGGTGCGCTCCACGAAGACGAGCCGGATCAGCTCCTTGAAGAACGTCGCCGTCGTCCCGAGACCGAACAGCACGGGGTTGTAGACGCCGTGCACCCGGTAGTACTGCTTGATGAAGGCCCGGTTGCGCATGATGTAGTAACGGTAGGCGTTGCTCGAGGCGTTCATGTGCCGGATGCCCATGTCCCATTGGCGGATCTCGCGCGTGCGGCGCAGCACGAACTCGTCGACGATGACCGCGGTGGTCAGGCGCGAGGCCAGCCACCCGTACATCTGGTCGTCCCAGTAGATGAAGAAGCGGGGGTCGGGGAGGCCGATCTGCTTCACGATCGAGCGGTGGATGAACATCCCCTCGAAGCAGCCGCTGTTCATCTCCTTGTAGCCGGAGGAATCGAAGCCTGCAGGGGCGAAGGGGATCGGGATGCCCATGCGCTCCGCGATGCGGTACTGCCAGTAGAACTCGCTGCCGTCGTAGTCGTAGCGCCGTCCCTGGATGCTCTTGAAGCGCGGTGCCCAGGCGCCCATTCGGGCGAGACCGTCCGGGAGCACCTCGACGTCGTCGTCCATCATCCAGATCCACTGCGCGCCGAGGTCGTACGCCGTGCGCATGCCCTCGCTGAATCCGCCGGACCCGCCGGTGTTGACGTCGAGACGGCGATACACGAGGTCGGTGCCGATGTCGTCTCGGAAGGACTCGACCACGTCGGTCGTATCGTCCGAGGAGGCGTTGTCGATCACGATCACGTGGCCCGGCTTCGGATCCATCGCGGTGATGCTCGTGAGCAGGCCGGTCAGCAGATGCGAGCGGTTGTACGTGACGATGACGATCGCGGCGGAAGAGGGATCGAAGGCAGGAGCCTCGGTGGTCATGCCTTCTCCTCGAAGACCTGCTGCCAGGATTCGGGCGAGACGAGCTCCGGCAGTGCTTCCCGGTACTGACGCTGCAGTTCGGGCCATCGACGTCGCAGCTGAGCGTGCAGACGCACGGTGTCTCGGAGCATGCGGCGGTACTTGGCGCGGTCGCGCGTGTAGATGTTCTTCCCGGACCCGTCGGCGGCGCTCACGAGCGCGCTGTCGTACAGCGGGACGCGCCACCAGTGTGCGTCACCCTTCCCGAACTCCACCTCCGGCCGAGCGATGTTCGCCGGGTCGGGGCGGTGCACCCAGTGCGAGAGTAGCGTCTTCAGCGTGAAGATCCGCAGTCGCAGGCCGGTCGGACTGTCGAACTCGTTCTTCGGCAGCCGCTTGTAGACCTGTCGTCCGCGGCGCGAGTGCAGCACGCGCGCAGGATCGCGATGGACCACCGTCTCCGGGTATTCCGCGGCCAGGGCGCGTGCGGCCGGCATCGCCGTGGCCAGGTTGCGGCGCATGTGGTCGGGTCCGGAGAGCACGTCGCGGAGGGCGCGATTGCGCAGCGCCACCGGGTAGTACTGCATCATCATGAGGTGCTTCAGATCGACGCGCCGGCTGTGCACGATGAGGCGGCCGCCTCGGGGTGCTCCGGAGTGCAGGAGCCCGGCGACGATCCGGTTGCGGGCGTGGAAATAGGCCTGCCAGTCGATCGAGTCGTCCTTGTTCACCCAGGAGACGTGCCAGAGCGCGACGCCGGGCATCGACACGGTCGGGAAGCCCGCCTCGCCGGCACGCAGGCAGAACTCGGCGTCGTCCCACTTGATGAAGGCGGGAAGGGACAGCCCGACCTTGCGCACGGCGTCGAGCGGGATGAGGCACATCCACCAGCCGTTGTAGTCGGCGTCCATCCGCATGTGCAGCAGCGGCGACTGGCGCAGGTTGGCGACGCCGAAGTCGTGCGGCATCTTCTCCTGGTAGAGGTTGCGCCACATGAATGGCCCCTCGTCGACGACCTCCGCCCAGCCGTGCAGCTTCGGGCGGTCGAGGAGGTCGAACATGTGTCCGCCGACGAGCACGGGCGTCGTCGCGAACTGACCGAAGACGATGGAGCGCCGCAGGGACTCCGGCTCGATGCGGACGTCGTCGTCCAGCAACTGCACGAAGTCGCTCTCCGGGCGCTGCAGGGACTCGTGCATCGCTCGGGCG
Organism: Microbacterium meiriae; assembly: GCF_025143875.1. Taxonomy (NCBI): domain Bacteria; kingdom Bacillati; phylum Actinomycetota; class Actinomycetes; order Micrococcales; family Microbacteriaceae; genus Microbacterium; species Microbacterium meiriae. The sequence goes on from NZ_JAMBDU010000009.1 coordinate 92,076, forward strand.
AAGCCGCCCGATCCGCCGAGGTTGCCCTGGCGGATGACCTGCAGCGTCTCGCCCAGGCGCTCGGCGACCTCGGCGTAGCCGTCCTGGTCCGCGACGAGCTGCGTGCCCTGGTCGACGAGGAAGATGCGGTCGACGAACTCCAGCGCATCGGGGGAGGAGGCGAGCGCCCTCAGGGTCTCCACGCAGTAGTCGGGCTTGTTGTACGTCGTGATGCCGAGGGAGGCCTTCCCGGTGCGGGCAGGCTCCTGCTCGGTGGTCCACTCCGCGCCCTCGAGCACGGCGGGCTTCTCGTCGGCGACGATGTCGAACCAGATCCAGCCGCCGTCGCTGTACTGGGTGAGGTCGAGGTCGAACGAGGTCGTCGCCTCGCCGGTGACCTCGCGAGTGGCCACGCGCTGGCGGACTCCGCCGCCGTTGGAGCGGTAGACGAGGATGGTCGCCGGCCCCGTGGTCCGTACCGTGAGCTGCACCTCGCGGACGCTCGTCCAGTGCTGCCAGTACGACGCGGGGAAGGCGTTGAAGTAGGTGCCGAGGGAGACGCGCCGACCGGCCACGATCCGGGCGCGGTGCCGTCCCAGGATGTTGCCCAGGTGCGCGCGGCTGGAGACCCGGACCGGTTCCTCCTCGATCACCGACCACGTTTCCGGATCCGCGTACAGCGGGAGAAGATCGGGGTCGCGATCGAGCGGGAAGACGACGTTCTGAAGGACGTGGGCCACAGGGAGGTTCTCCGTTGTTGGTGCCGCGGTTGCTGCCGGAGGGGCAGCACGCGACTCGACGAGCAGTGAGTAGCCTACCGGTGGTCGCCTTCGGATCTGCGGAGAGCCGACCCCCTGCGCTCGGCGCGTCTGGCTAGACTGGCCGCGATGAAGGTACTGATCACCGGCGGGGCCGGCTACATCGGATCGACCGTGGCGACGGCGTGCATCGAGGCCGGGATCGAGGTCGTGGTGCTCGACGATCTGTCCACCGGGCTGGCGGCCTTCGGGGAGGGACGCCACCTCTACGTCGGCGACATCGCCGACGCCGCCGTCCTCGACCGGCTGCTGAGCGAGCACCCCGACATCGACGCGGTCGTGCACTGCGCCGCGCGCATCGTCGTGCCGGAGTCCGTGGCCGATCCGCTCGGCTACTACGACAGCAACGTCGGCAAGACGATCACGCTCCTCCGGCGCCTCCGCGATGCGGGCATCCCGCGCATCGTGTTCAGCTCCTCCGCCTCGATCTACGCGGGGGAGACGGGCGACGGGGTCGACGAGAGCGGGCGTCTCGCTCCCTCGAGCCCCTATGCGACCACGAAGGCCATGGTCGAGCAGATCCTCTCCGATGCCGCCGCCGCCGGGGACTTCCGGGCCATCGCGCTCCGCTACTTCAACCCGATCGGTGCCGACCCGAAGCTCCGGACCGGATTGCAGAACCCCACGCCGTCGCACGCGCTCGGCAAGATCATGCAGGCGCGCGCGGCCGGTGAGCCTTTCACGATCACCGGCACGGACTGGGCCACCCGTGACGGGTCGGGCCTGCGGGACTACATCCACGTCTGGGATCTCGCGCTCGCACACGTCGCGGCGGTGACCCGTTTCGACGACGTCGCGACGCCGGAGCAGCCGTATCAGGTGATCAACCTCGGCACCGGAGACGGTGTCACGGTCCGGGAACTCGTGCAGGCGTTCGAGCGCGTGACCGGGGCACCGCTGCCTGTGGTCGAGACCGATCGCCGGCCCGGCGACCAGGCCGGGGCCTTCGCGATCGTGGATCGGGCGCGCGAGGTGCTGGGGTGGCGTGCGGAGCGCTCCGTAGACGACGGCGTGCGCGACGCGCTCGCCTGGGCGGAGAAGCTCCCCACCGTCCGCTGACCGCCCGCCGAGCTCACTCCTGTGGGCGCAGGGTGGGAATGGTTCCCGTGTGCGCCGCGTCGATGTTCTCGCGCCACGACCGGGACTGACCGGCGCGCAGGGCGCACAGCGCGAGCATGAACCACCCGGCGCCGACGAGGGTGAAGCTCTCGAACATCGAGTCCACCGCGAGGGTCACGAGCGTGATCGGGGTCCAGGCGTAGACGACCGAGCGGCGGACGCTCGCGACCAGCCAGGAGCGGATCAACGCGATCCCACCGAGCAGCAGGAACAGCACCAGCCCCGCCGCGCCGAGCTGCAGCAGCACGTCGAAGAAGGCGTTCAGCGCGCTCTGGTGCCGGTCGTCGAGCTGGAAGTTGATGAACGTGAAGGGGTACTCGCCTCGAGCCCAGTCGCCGAACCACCCCCACCCGGTGATGGGCTTCACGGCGACGAAGTCGAGGATCATGTTCCACAGCTCGGCCCGCATGGAGAAGTCGGAGCCGGCGTCGAGCAGCGCGATGATCTGGTGACGCAGGGCGAACGCGACGGTGAGGGCGAGAGCGACCAGGACCCCCAGCGCCCATTGCACCAGGTTCCGACGCGCCGGAGCGGTGTGGCGGACGATGGTGAGCGCGACGGTCACGATCCCCACGGCGACCGCCAGCACGAGCACCGTCGGTGAGGACGACAGGAAGGCCAGGCCGCCGGCCAGGGCGACGGAGACCACGGCGAGCGGGGGGTCGACGGACTGGGTGCGCCACTCGATGACGAACGTGATCAGGGCGAGCACCGCGATGAAGCCGAGCATGTTGCGGCTGCCGAACAGCCCCTGGACCGGACCGCCGGCGGCGAGGTTGCCCTGGATGTCCAGGAACGCGAACGGGAGGTCGAGGAGCACCCCGGAGAGGATCTCCACGCCGAGGGAGACGCCGAGGAGCACGCGCAGGGTGTCGCCGAGTGCGCGGACGGTCTGGAGCGTGTCGCGGATGTGCCCGATGGTGATGGCCAGGAACGCGTACCCGAAGAGCGACAGCCAGCCCAGCACGGTGTCGGAGCGGTCGGTCGTCCACACCAGGCTCACGAGCGCCCACGCGAGGAACGCCAGCAGGGAGGAGGGCGCGATGCGCAGCGGGGACAGCTCCTCCCTGCGCACCCAGAGGATCGCGGCTCCCAGGAGGCACAGGGCGGTGATGACGGTGGCGAGGGTGACCGGCGACGTCATCCGTCCGATGGCGAACGAGCCGAACACGGCGGTCAGTGCCGCGAGCGTGAAGGCCCTGGCCATCTCGGCCGAGCCGAGGAGACGGGCGAGCGGATGCACCGTCACGGCACCCGCCGCGTCGCCGTGCCGCGCTCGAAGACGAGGTCGCGCTCGCCGACGCCCACCAGCGGCACCGACTTGAGCTTGAACGACAGCAGCACCAGGAGCAGCCAGCCCCACAGCATGATCGGCGTGGACTCGGTGAGCCCCTGCACCAGGAGGACGACGGTGTACAGGCTCGGCAGCAGGGTCAGCGGGGAGTACGGGCGGTGGGCATCCAGGTCCCACCGCGGGCGATCGACGGCGAAGAACCAGGATCGCCACAGCAGGCTGCCGTACGCCACGGCCATCAGCACGAGTCCGAGGACGCCGAGCTGCAGCAGCACGTCCAGCCACATGTTGTGGGCGTGGAACACGGTGATCCCGTGGTCGACGATCCAGCCGTCGAAGGCAGGGTCCGTGGGGACCCACGGGCTGGAGAAGCCGTTGCCGATGACCGGGTGCTCCCCGACGCGTTCCAGGACCGCCGCCCAGATCTTGTTCGAGCGGCCGGTGAGATCGGCGCTGCGGCCGAGGAGACCGAGGAGGGGCTCGCGCAGCAGCCACACGGCGAGGGCGAGGACGGCGGTGGACCCGATCGCGACGACGTAGATCCGGGTGCGGGCGGTCGGCGACGCTGCACGGCGCATCAGCAGGGCGACGACGAGGACCACGGCGGCTGCACCGGCGCACGCGAGCGCGGTCGCGGACGCGGTGCGGAAGAGGAAGTACGCCGCGAGGATCATCCACAGCGCGAGTGTCGTCCGCCAGCGGGCCCTCGCCGCGAACAGCACGCCGAACGTGATCAGCGCGAACAGCGAGACGATGCCGAGCAGATTCGCGTTGCCGAGGATGCCCTGGATGCGTCCCCCGTCGAACAGGTTGTCGCGGACCCAGTACCACTGGGGATCGATCTTCCCGGCGGGGATGTCCGCGAAGTTCGGCAGGAGAGGGCCGTGCAGGACCAACGACACCCACAGCTCGAGTGCGAGGGAGAGCCCGAGGACCCACTTGAAGGCGGACGACAGGGCGCGCACGATCTCGTGCCAGGTGAGCACGTGCGCGATGAACAGGCCGTTCACCGTGACGGCGGCCAGGAGCATGCCCGTGGCGACGGTGGGAACCCGCCACTGGGACCAGGCGACGGAGAGGAGGGCGAGCGCGGTGTAGCCGACGGCCGCCCAGGGGAGCCGGCGCCAGCGGAAGGGTTGCGGGCGGTTCCTCGCGAGCATCGGGACGCCGATCGCGAGGGTGGCCGCGCTGAAGAGCGCGAGCACGATCGCGGCGCCGATCTCGCCGAGCAGGTTGTACACCGCCGAGTGCGCGAACGCCACGAAGAGGACGGCGATGACGTATCCGCGCAGCAGGAGGTGCCCCGTGGACTCGCGCTCGGGCGCGGTGGGCAGGGCTGCCACCGGGTGCTTGGTGTACTGGGCCATCGCGACTCAGGCTACCGCGACGTGCCCGGATCCGACCTGTCCGTCGCACCGGGCTCTACGCTGGGGGCATGCTGCGCAGCCTCACCAACGTGCCCCGCGACTATGCCTGGGGATCGCCGTCCCTCCTCGCCGAGCTCGAAGGCCGCACCCCGACGGGTGCGCCGGAGGCCGAGGTCTGGTTCGGCGACCACCCGGGAGATCCCGCCGACCTCGCGGACGGGGGGACGTTGGACACGGTGACGGGCGGCACGCTGCCGTACCTGCTCAAGCTCCTCGCCGCCGCGCGGCCGTTGTCGATCCAGGTGCACCCGACCAGGGAACAGGCCCAGGACGGCTGGGCCAGGGAGAGCGCGCTGCCGCTGGACGACCCGCGGCGGAACTACCGCGACGCCAACCACAAGCCGGAGCTCATCGTCGCCCTGAGCGACCGCTTCGAGTCGCTCAGCGGCCTGCGTCCGATCGCCGACACGCTGCGCCTGCTCGAGGCCCTCGAGGACGGTCCGGGGGTGCGGTCCCTGCGGGAACGGCTCTCGGGTGAGGGCGATCCGCTCGGCGACGCGATCGGGTGGCTGCTCGGTGGAGGAGCGCAGGAGGAGGTCGCGGAGATCATCGGCGCCGTCGTCGTCGCCGCCGCCGGCGCCGCAGGGGAGGAGTTCCCGGCCCTGCGTGCGGTGGCCGCGATCGCCGAGAGCTCGCCGGGTGATCCCGGGGTCGTCGTCGCCCTGCTCATGAACCACCTCGTGCTGCGCCGCGGCGAGGGCGTCTTCCTTCGGGCGGGGCTGCTGCACGCCTATCTCTCCGGCCTCGGTGTCGAGATCATGGCCGCGAGCGACAACGTGCTCCGGGGCGGTCTGACCCCCAAGCGCATCGATGTGCCCGAACTGCTCGCCGTGCTGGACACCACGCCCGGCGAGGTCCCGGTCCTGCGGCCCGCGGGCGACGAAGCCGTGACGACGTACCCGGTGCCCGTGCCCGACTTCGCCCTCCGACGGGTCAGGATCGACGACACGGCGGTCACCCTGGACGTGTCCGGCCCGACCATGGTGCTGGCGACAGCCGGCTCCGTCCGGGTGACGGCGGAGTCGGGAGCGGAAGTCTCCGTCCCGATCGGCACGGTGGCGTTCGCCGACGCCGACGAGCGCTCCCTCACGCTGTCCGGGGCGGGCGAGGTCTTCGTCGCGACCCCCGGCCGCTGAGGGGTCGAGCGCAGGCGCGCGACACGCCGGTGGAAGCTCATGAACCTTCAAGAAACGCTTGAGGGTTTACGATCCGCGACTTGACCCGAGCGAATGACACGGGTGTAATTAGGTGAGCACGGCCCGCCAGGGGGGCGGTTTCTGAAGGGTTGGAGGTCGAGATGACGGGTTACCGTTCCGATGTGCCGGAGAACTGGTTCGTCGATCCGGTCAACCTCGGTGTTCCCGGGGTCCGCCGGTCCGACCCGGACGACGACAACGCCCTTGCCTGGCAGAGCGACGCGCTCTGCTCCCAGACCGACCCCGAGGCCTTCTTCCCGGAGAAGGGCGGCTCCACGCGGGATGCCAAGCGCATCTGCACGGCGTGCGACGTGCGTGGCGAGTGCCTCGAATACGCGCTGGCCAACGATGAGCGCTTCGGCATCTGGGGCGGGCTCTCCGAGCGCGAGCGGCGCAAGCTCAAGCGCCGCGCCAGCTGACGCCTCCACGGCGCGGCTTCGTGGGCGCGCCGGGAGCGGTGCGCTTCCTGGACTGACGCCCCGCATAGGCTGACCACGTCATGCCAGCCCGAGTTCATGCCCTCATCGTCGCGCGCCCCGGCCCCTCCGCCCGCGCCCAGCTCCTCCGCACGCTCGACGCCGTCCGTTCCCAGACGCTCCCGCCCGCGGCCGTCACGCTGATCATCTGCGGCGACGCCACCACAGCACGGGAGAGCGACGCCGTCGCCGCCACCGTCGAGGGCATCATCGAGGCGCGGTCGTCGACCTCGTTCGCCGAGGCCCTCGAGCTGGCGCGTCCACGCGTCCTCGACGGATCGGCGATCTGGATCCTCGCGCAGGACACCGCGCCGCACCCGCGGGCGCTGGAACGGCTCACGGGCATGTTGGAGCGTTCCCCGTCCGCGGCGATCGTCGCTCCGAAGCTCGTGGCCACCGACAACGAGCGCGAGATCGTCTCCCTCGGCGTGAGCATGACCACCTTCGGCCGCTCGGTCGAGCTGGCCGCCGGGGAGCTGGACCAGGGACAGCACGACCGGATGGACGACGCCCTCGGGGCGGACATCCGCGGCCTGCTCATCCGCGGCGAGGTGCGCGACGCGCTGCGGCCGGACCCCGCCCTCGGCGGTGCCGACGAGGGCCTCGACCTCGGCGTCCGCGCGCGGCTCGGAGGCGGGCGTGTGGTCCTCGCCCCGGCTGCGAGGGTCTCCGCGGCCCCGGATGGTCCGGCGGCGCTACCGGCAGGACGAGCCCGGAGGGCATTCGTCACCCGTCTCGCCCAGCTCCATCGGCGCCTCGCCTATGCGCCCGCGGCCGCCGTGCCGCTGCACTGGCTGACCTTCCTGCCGCTCGCGCTGTGGCGTTCCCTCACCCATCTCATCGGCAAGCGGCCCGAGGCGGTGTTCCCGGAGTGGGGCGCGGCTCTCCTCGCGATGATCCGCTTCGGCGCCGTGGCGCGATCGCGCGCCCGTATCCGCTCGTTCCGATCCTCCACCTGGGCGAGCATCGCCCCGTTGCGGGTCACCCCCGCGCAGCTGCGGCGCCGGCTCGACGACGGTCATGGCAGCGAACACGGTGCCGTCAGCGAGCTCCGCTTCTTCTCCGGGGGTGGGGCCTGGGCGGTGCTGGCCGCGCTCGTCGTGAGCATCGCCTCCTTCACCAGCCTCCTCGCCTGGCCGGCGCTGGGGGGCGGGGGCCTCCTGCCCCTGCGCGAGACCGTCGCCGCGCTGTGGCAGGACGCGGCGTGGGGGATGCGCGGGCTCGGCATCGACCTCGTCGGCCCTGCGGACCCGTTCGCCGCGATCGTCGCGGTGCTGGGCTCGCTGTGGCCCGGGGCGCCGTCCTTCGCGATGGTGCTGCTGTGGATCCTCGCACTGCCGCTCGCCGTCCTCGGGGGATGGTTCGCCGCGACCCGCGTCACCGACCGAGCCGGCCTGCGCATCTTCGCCGGCATCGCGTGGGCGCTCGCGCCGACGTTCCTCACCGCACTCGTGGACGGTCGGCCTTCCGCCGTGCTCGTCCACCTGCTGCTCCCGTGGCTGTTCCACTCGGCGGTGGTCGCCCACCGTTCCTGGGGCGCGGCCGGAAGCGCGTCCCTGCTCCTGGCGGCGGTCGTCGCCTGCGCGCCGGTCCTCGCTCCGGCGCTCGCGGTGCTGTGGGTCGTGGCTCTGGGGATCGTGCTGGGAACGGCGCAGTTCCGCGGGGCCGGCCGCCTGCTCTGGCTCCCGCTGCCGACCGCGGCGCTGTTCGCTCCTCTGATCTTCTGGCAGCTCGCCCACGGCACGGCCCTCGGTCTGCTCGCCGATCCCGGACGGACGTGGCTCGGGCCGCAGGCGGCCGCCGACGCCGCCGGTCGCCTGGCGATCGCCGGTGGCTTCCCCACGAGCGATCTGGCAGGGTGGGCGACCGTCCTTCCCGGCACCTGGGCGGCGCTGCTGTGCGCGCCGCTCGCGCTGCTCGCACTGGGATCCGCCGTCTCGCCCCGGTGGCGTGCGGGGATCACCCTGCTGGTCGTCGCGCTCAGCGGACTCGCCACGGCGTTCCTCGCCGTCGGTGTCAGCGTCGCCTCCGCAGGAGCGACCGCTGTCCCGCTCTGGCCGGGCACCGGTCTGAGCCTCGCCTGGATCGGCGTCGTCGGCGCGGCGACGATCACGCTGGACACGGCGCTCACGCTTCCCCGACTGCGCGTGGCCGCCACGGGACTGGCCGCCCTCGCGCTGGTGGTGTGCGCGGTCCCCGCCCTCACCGCGTTCCACGGCGACCGTTCCGCGCTGACCAACGGCCCCGAATCCACGCTGCCCGCCTACGTGCGTGCGCAGGCGGCCGGGGACCGTCCGATCTCCACTCTCATCCTCACGCCGCAGAACGACGGCGGTCTCGCCGTCGAGGTGGTGCGCGGCGCGAGCGAGACCCTGGGAGCGCAGACGACGATGCTCTCCACGGCGGTCGAACCCCAGGGGACGGACCTCGCCGTCCTCGCCGTCGATCTCATCTCCGCCCGCGACTTCGACGCGCCGGCGCAGCTCCTGGCGCAGGGGATCAGCTACGTCCTCCTCGCCGAGGTGCCGGGCGAAGGCGATCGCGCACGCACCCTGCGCACGGCCTCCGTCGCCGCGATCGACCAGCGGGCGGGCCTCGTGCAGGCCGGTTCGACGGACCGCGGGGTCCTCTGGCGCCTCGAGGGCGAGCCGGCGGAGCCGGCAGCGCTGAGCGCGACGCAGGAGGGGACCGCCAGGGTCGTCGTGACGCTGCAGCTCCTCGTCGTGCTCGCCGCGCTGCTCCTGTCCATCCCGACGCGCGCGTCGCGTCGGGCCGCCAGAGCGCAGTCGAGGATCGTCGGCAGGGCGCCGGAGGAACCTCTGGTCCTGCCACGCCACGCGGAGGACTCGGTGCCGGACGCGGCCGTCGTGCCGCCGGTCGGTACCGTCGAGGACCCGCAGGACGAACCCGCCCTCGCCGACGAGGCACTCGCCCCGATCGCCGACGCCGAACCCGCTGACGACGGTGCAGACCCCCGCCCGACGGCGGACGGCGAGGAGGACCGGCCGGATGTCTCGTCCGCCGACCACCAGGGAAGCACCAGCTCCGAGGAGGACCACCGATGACGGGCACTCGCGCGTTCCGCGTCGCTGCGACCAGCGCACGGGTCGTCACCGGCGTCGTGGTCGCCGCCGCCTGTGTGCTGGGCGTCGCGACCGCCGTGCACGCCCCCTGGCCGACCGTCACGCACGAGCCGGCGCAGGAGCGGGTGACCCCGCTCCCCGGAGACAGCGTCCTGGTGTGCGCCGGCGACTTCCGCGCGCTCGGTCGCAACACGGCCGCGCCGTCGGAGATGCGCCGGGCGGCGACTCCCGAGCTCACAGCGGGAGGCACGAACGGCGTCCCGTCGCAGACGGGGCTCGCGGTGCCTGACCTCGTGGACGGGCAGGAGGTGCCGGTGCTCACCGGAGCCGTCGAGGGGCGGTCAGCACCGCTCATCGCCGGCGCCGAGTCGTCGACTCTCGCCGCGGAGGACCTCGCCGGCTTCGCCGCCTCTCCCTGCGGAGTGCCTCGGCTCGAGTCGTGGCTCGTCGGCGGGTCCGTGGGCACCGGAGCCGAGGACGTCGTCCTCCTCGCGAACACAGCCGACGTCCCCGCGACCGTGACGCTCGCGGTCTACGGAACGGCCCGCGGCGGACGGACGGTCATCGTCCCGCCGCGCACGCAGACGGCACTGCCGCTGACGTCCATCGCCGCGGGCAACGACGTCCCCGTCGTCAAGGTGAGTGCGGTCGGAGCGCCCGTCCGCGCCGTTCTGCAGTCGGCGCTGATGCAGGTGCTCGACCCGGTCGGGGCCGACCAGCAGGAAGCGGTGTCGGGCCCGCAGCAGCACGTCGTGCTCCCCGGCGTGCAGGCCTTCGCGGCAGCAGGGGACCAGGGCGACATGACGGTGCTGCGTCTGCTCGCGCCCGGAGCGGACGCGCTCGCCGAGGTCCGTGTGACCGCCGAGGGGGGTGGTGCCGGTCTGGACGCGTTCACGGTGCCGCTCACCGCCGACGAGCCCGCGCAGGTCTCGCTCAGCGGTCTCGAGCCGGGGACCTACACCGTGGAGATCGAGGCCGATGCCCCCGTCGTCGCCGGGGTGCGGCAGCAGGACGGCTTCGGAGCGGACTCCGATTTCGCGTGGGTCACCCCCGCACCGGAGATCGACGCGGAGGTCGCCTTCGCCGTGCCGTCCGGTCCGTCCCCGCGGCTGCAGCTGGCCAACACGTCCGATGAGGAGACCACCGTCTCCCTCTCGACCATCGACGGGGGCTCGCCGCAGGAGATCGTCATCCCGGCGGGGGAGACCCGTGGCCTCGACGTCGCAGCGGACACGACCTACGTGCTCCGTCCGGAGGGAGAGGTGCACGCCGCCGTCGCGATGACGGCGCCCGGCGCCCTCGCCGTGCTTCCGGTCCCGCCGTCGCCGGGGGTCGAGGCGTCGATCACCGTCTACCCCTGACGGGCGGGGTCAGCGGTCGTGGCCGAGATCCCACGGCTCCCGGCCGACGTACTCCGCCGCCGCACGGAAGACGGCACTCTCGATCGCCATCCGTCGATGCGCGGCGTCGTCGTGTCCCGGCGGGAGCAGCCGCTCGATCGGGATCCGGAAGAGGACGATCCTCCGCTGATCGCGGTCGAGGTGCCAACGCGGCACCTCGCCGTCGGCGTCGTACGTCGGCAGCGCACCGATCTCGAATCGGACGTCCTGGAGTTCCGGCCACGTCCCGCGCAGGAACTCGACCGCTGTGCCCACGGTGAGGTCGAAGCGATCGATGCGGCCGTCCAGCGGGGCAAGCGGCGGCTTCACGACTTCGCTGCGTCCGAGACGACCGTGCCGGCCGTGCCTGGCACCGCGGCGAGCGGCGGCGGCGGGGACGGAACGGCGACGGGGCATGCCGAAAAGTCTAGGCGCTGTGGCGGCTCCCGGCGCGGCAGCCCCGCCGCCGCCGGGGGGCGCCGTACGCTGACGGAGATGGACGGACGACTGTGCTCGAAGGTCGGCTGCGCGCGCGAGGCCGTGGCCACCCTCACGTATGACTATGGCGATCAGATGGCCGCGCTCGGGCCGCTCGGTGCGGCGAACGATCCGCAGGCGCACGACCTCTGTGCGCCGCATGCGGACCGCCTCTCCGTCCCTGCGGGATGGCTGGTCGTCCGCCACGAGGCCCTGCGCGCCTGACCGACGCGACCGGCGAGGTGGTCAGGCGCCCAGACGGCGACCCGTCAGTCGCTCCGCACGTCGATCCGCGTTGTCCAGCGCGCGGCGTTCGCGCTCGCGCCGGAGGACGGTGACACCGACCAGCACGAGCTCGGGCGGCGCCGCCGGTACGGGGGAGAGGAAGGGTGCGGCCTCGGCGAGCAGGTCGCGGGCCACGCGTTCCCGAGCAGCCGGGAGCATGCGCGGGGCGCTCACGAGGAATTGGGAGATGCGGCGGGCGAGCCGATCAGGAAGCCGCGCCACGTCGGCGACCTGCGCCCATGCCGTCAGCGCCGGAGGCAGCGTCGGCGCGAGCGTGACCAGCTGCGGGGTGCGCACCCGCTGGCTGTACGTGCCGGCGACCAGGTCGCCGAGGCGCTGGGAACGCGCCGTGAAGGCCCCGACCAGGACGGCGAGGCCGCCGAAGGTGAGATAGATCTCGAGGACGCCGAGCAGGGCGCGGATGAACGCGTGGCGGAACCCGGCCGCTCCGCCGTCCATCCGTACGATCCTGCCGCCGACGGCGAGCTTTCCGAGGCTGCGTCCCTTCAGCGCCACCTCCATCGTGATCGGCAGGATCACGAAGCTGATGACGAGGGAGGCCACGAGGGCGATGCGGTCGGTTGCGGTGTCGAGCACGCCGATGTCGAGAAGCCAGATGCGCAGGAAGATCGACCCGACGAAGACGGCGTAGCCCAGCAGCATGTCGATGACGGCCCCGGCCGCCCGGAGGAGGAACCCCACCGGCTGGACGTCGATCGCGACCGCCTCGCCGGAGAGCACCTCGTCGGAGACGTCGATCTGCGCGGACATGAGTACAGTAAATCAGGTGGATGCCGATGCCCTCACCGATGCGCGCCGGTCCGAATGGGAACGGCTGGACACCCTCAGCCGTGCCCGCCTGGACGGTGCCGGTGTCGACGAGCTCATCGTGCGCTACCGTGCCGCATCGGCCGACCTCGCGGAACTGAAGACGTCGGTCGGGGAGTCCCCGCAGGGCGCCTACCTCTCCACGATCCTCGTGCGTGCGCGGCTCCGGCTCACGGGGGCCGCGGACAGCATCCTCACCCAGACGTCGCGGTTCTTCCGCCTCCAGCTCCCCGCGGCGCTCTACCGCCTGCGTCGGACGACCCTGGTCATCGCGCTCGCCTTCGTGGCGGTCGCCGTCGGCACGGCCGCGTGGATCGCCGGTGACCCGGCGCTCGTCGCCACGCTCGGTCCACCGGACGCCTTGGAGCAGTACGCCGACGAGAGCTTCACCGGCTACTACACCGAGAACCCCGCAGCGGTGTTCATGGGGATGGTCTGGACGAACAATGCCTGGATAGCGATGCAGTGCGTGCTGTTCGGGGTGACCGGCATCTGGCCCGTCTACATGCTCGTGCAGAACGCCATGGGGCTGGGCACGTCGGGGGCGGTCATGGCGATCCACGACAAGGCCGACCTCATGGTCCTGTACATCCTTCCCCACGGCATGCTGGAGATGACGTGCATCTTCGTCGCCGCGGCCGCCGGCCTGCACATGTTCTGGGCCTGGGTCGCGCCGGGCCACCGCACCCGCGGCGAGGCGCTCGCGGAGGAGGGCAGGGCGCTGGCCACCGTCGCCCTCGGGCTCGTGTTCGCGCTCTTCCTCTCCGGGCTGGTCGAGGGGTTCGTCACCGGATGGGCACTGCCCTGGCCGGTCAAGATCGGCATCGGTGCCGCGGCCCTCGCGGTCTTCCTCATCTACATGCTCGTGATCGGCAGGCGCGCCTATCGCCGCGGCGAGACCGGTGACCTCGTCGAGTACGAGTCCGGCACGCCGCGGCTCGTGGCGGGCTGAGGCACGGCGACCGCCGTCAGAGCCGCCCCGCCGCCTTGAGCTCGAGGTAGCGGTCGGCGATCCGCGGCGGGAGGTCCTCGGGGTCCGCCGCGATGGCTTCGCCACCGGCGCGGCGGATCGCGTCCGCGACGTTCTCGGCGTCCCGGAGCGTGCGCTCGGCGGCGGCGGCGAGATAGACGTCCTCCCGGGACTCCCGCGCGCGGGTGAGGGCGGCGATGCCGTCGTCCGTCACCGATCCGACCAACACCGTCATGGCCCGTGAGGCGTCGGGGAAGGCACCGAGGAAGCCCCGTGCCGACTCGGCGGCGTCCTGCGCCGTGAGCACGACGAGAAGAGAGGGACGCGTGGTCAGCGTCCGCACCGCCGCGAAGGCCCCATGCCAATCGGTGTCGACGAGGCGGGCGTGCACCGGAGCCATGGCGTCGGTGAGAGCCGGCAGGAGCGCCGCGCCGTCCACCCCGGTCACCCGTGCCCTGGTCACCCTGTCGTGCATGAGCAGGTGCACGTGGTCGCCTGCCCGTGCCGCGAGCGCGGAGAGCAGGAGCGCGGCCTCCAGCGCCGCATCGAGTCGTGTGCCGTCGCCCACCCGGGCTGCGGCCGTGCGCCCGGTGTCGACGATGAGGACCACATGCCGGTCGCGCTCGGGGCGCCAGGTGCGCAGCATCGTCGTCCCCGCTCGTGCCGTCGCCCGCCAGTCGATGGAGCGGACGTCGTCCCCTCGCACATACTCGCGCAGGGAGTCGAACTCGGTGCCCTGTCCCCGGACCTGGATGCTGGTGTTCCCATCGAGCTCCCGCAGCCGCGCCAGCCGCGAAGGCAGATGCTTGCGCGAGGAGAAGGCGGGCAGCACACGGATCGCGCCACGGACGGGGTGCAGTGCCTGTCGGCCGGCGAGCCCCAGGGGACCCCGGGAACGAAGCACGACGAAGGCGCTGACGAGCTCGCCACGGCGTCTCGGGCGGAGGGGGATGTCCACGCGCCGCCGTTCCCCGGGCGGAATGCGCAGGTGCTGCCGTTCCGACGGCGCTCCCGCGGTGGGCTGCCACGCGTCGCGGAGCAGGACGTCGAGCGTCCGCGTCCCCCGGTTCTGCACCGCCACGCTGACCGGCACCTGCTCGCCGAGCCGGGCGCGCGACGGGACGCGACGGGTGACGGTCGCCGCGCGCGGGTCGCCGGCCAGGAGGACGTCGACGGCCACGAGGAGGAGGCACAGCCCGATCCACCCGCCCAGCACCGCATACGGCGGAAACCCCGCCAGCCCGGTGAGGACCAGCGGCACGATGCCGACGGCGAGGGCGACGGCGAGACGGCCCGAGACGAACACCTAGATCGGCACCCGGGTCTGCTGGACCACCGATGTCAGCACGGCGTCCGCGGACACGCCCTCCATCTGCGCGTCAGGACGGAGCTGGAGACGATGCCGCCAGACCGGGACGAGCATCGTCTGCACGTGGTCCGGCGTCACGGCGGTGGAGGCGTTGAGCCAGGCCCAGGCCTTGGCCGCGGCGAGCAGTCCCGTCGAGGCGCGGGGGCTCGCCCCGAGCTCGACGGAGGGGGAGTGGCGGGTCGCGCGGGCCAGGTCGACCACGTAGCCGAGCACGTCGTCGGTCACCTCGACCCGGGCGGCGGCCCGCTGGGCGGCGCGGATCTCGTCGGCGCCGATCACGGCCTCCACACCCGTGAGCTCGCGCGGCGAGAAGCCCTGGGCATGGCGCCGGAGCACGGACACCTCGGCGTCGCGTTCCGGCATGCCGACGACGAGCTTCATCAGGAAGCGGTCGAGTTGGGCTTCGGGCAGAGAGTAGGTCCCCTCGTGCTCGACGGGGTTCTGCGTCGCGGCGACGAGGAACGGGTCGGGCAGCGCGCGGCTCACGCCGTCCGCGGAGACCTGACGCTCCTCCATCGCCTCCAGGAGCGCCGCCTGGGTCTTCGGGGGCGTGCGGTTGATCTCGTCCGCAAGCAGGATGTGCGTGAACACGGGGCCCGCGCGGAAGTCGAACTCCCCGGTCCTGGCGTCGTAGACGAGGGACCCCGTGACGTCGCCGGGCATCAGGTCGGGCGTGAACTGGACGCGTTTGGTGTCGAGCCCGAGAGCCCGGGCGAACGACCGCACGACCAGGGTCTTCGCCACGCCGGGAACACCCTCCAGCAGCACATGGCCGCGCGCCAGGAGCGACACGAGCAGGCCGGTGACCGTGCCGGCCTGGCCGACCACCGCCTTGTCGACCTCGGTGCGGACGCGGTGCATGGCCTGGCGCAGCGCGGCGTCGTCGGCGGGACTGTTCTCGTCGGTCACGGGGTCTCCTCGGCTTCGGTCGGAAAAGGGGTGTGGGGCGGACGGATGGTCATGTGCCGCTCCGCGGGGACTGCGCGCTCGTCTCCACGGCGGTCTCGAGCTCGTCGAGGCGACGGGCGAGCGCGACGAGGGCGGCGTCGTCGGTGGGTGGAGGTCCCGACAGCAGGCTCTGCAGCGTGCCGCGCGGGATCCGGAGACGGTCGGCGGCGGCGTCGGCGATCTCGTCCGCGTCCGCGTGCACAGCCAACCCGAGTCGTCGGGCCAGTCGCCTCCGGGTGCCCTCCCGCAGTGCGTCCGCGGCGTGTGGGGCGTCCGCGGCCCTGGCCGTCAGCCGCGCGCGTCCGTGCATCGTCTCCGACGCGCGGACGGTCACCGGAAGGGTCTCCGCCACGAGCGGGCCGAAACGTCGGCCGCGGGCGAGGGCGACGGCCAGGCCCGCGGCGAGGAGCAGCAGGATCGCCGGGGTGACCCAGTCCGGGGTGAGGCTCCCGAGCGTGTCGGGGGTGGTGCCCTCGATGTCGGTGTCCTCGAACGACGGGACGTACCAGACGACCCGGTCGGTCTGCCCGAGCAGGGCGAGTCCGAGCGCGGCGTTGCCGTCCTCGGCGAGGGCCGCGTTGCTGAACAGCTTCACGCCCTCGACCACCGCGCGGTATCCGTCCCTCTCGTCGACGAGCACGGCCGCGGCATCGTCCTCGCCGAAGCACCCGGTCACGTCGTCCGCGGGGGAGAAGAGCCGATCAGGGCGGATGGCGCCGACTTCGGCGAACTCGGGGACTGCGCAGGTGGCTGTTCTCGGCGCGGCCGAACCCGACGCGTTCTCGCCGATCGCGAGTTCGGCCAGCAGATGCGTGCCTGTGGAGAGGAAGACGACGCGGTCGGCCGGCGCGAGGAGATCCGCCAGCGCGTCGTCGGAGAGCGTGTAGGGGTTGGTCAGGGCCAGCGTGGTGTCCTCGTCGAGGGCGGCGGCTGCCGCGGCCCGCGAGCGGACGACCTCGACCTCGACTCCCTGGTCCCGCAGCAGCTCGGCCAGGGCCAGGGCGCCGGTGCCGGACCGGCTCTCCGGATCGAGGGTGCCCCGCGCGCCGGGGCCGCTCGCCGCGAGTTGGGAGGCTGCGAGGGCGACCGCGACCACGAGCGCCGCGACGAGGAGCCACCCGAGGAGAGAGGCGGTCCGACGCCGCGGGCGCTCGGCGGTGGTGTCGACGGCGATCTCGTCCGATGCGATCGTCGTCACGCGGGCACCCCCTCGGGGCGGTGGGCGCGGAGGCGCTCGTCCGTCGCGGCGAGGTGCCGGTAGTCGTCCTCCGTGGCGGGATGCCGTAGGTAGCGCACGTCGTCGAAGGACGCGGCGGCCCGCCGCAGGGCGTCCGCCTCGTCGGTGAAGACCGCGCTCGCGGAGCGGGCGAGGGACTGCGCCGTCGCTCCGGGCGCCGGATCGATGAGGTCACGCTCGAGCAGGCTGCGGGCGATCGCGCGGTAGCGGAGCACGACCGCGGCGTCCCAATCGCTCTGGCGTGCGCTGCGCTCGGCGTCGGCGCGGAGCTGTGCCGCGCTGCGGTCGTCGGCGGCGCCGAGGAGGTCGCCGTGCGCGCGCCGGATCGCTCTCGAGCGTCGGGGGCGTCCCCACACGATCAGCGCGGTGACCAGAGCCGCGGCGATGAGCACCGTGACCACGATGAGTGCGGTCGGGCCGACGCTCGCCCCGTTCTCCCCGCTGAAGAGATCGGTGAGGAAGCGCATCACGTCGCGGGCGAGAAGGTCGAACCACGTGGGCTTCGCGTCCGCGTACCGCGGATTGGACAGCTCCTCCTCGGCCCAGCGTCGCGCTTCGTCCCCGTCCGGGACGAAGACGTCGTCGAACCGTCGCATCATGACGGCGGGGTGCTGCCCGGCGCCGTCCATCCGGCTGCGTCCTCGGCGGACGGCGGGGCGGGAGGGGCCGGTGCGGGCGGCGGCGGAGGGGCGAACGCGGTCGGCGCGGGAGAGGTCGGAAGAGGACCCGCCGCCCCCGGGAACGGCATCGGCGCCACGGGGGGCCCGCCATACGCCGGAGAGCCGTAGCCCTGGGACATCATCACGTGCTCCGGCACCTGCCGGGGCGGGGGAGCGCTGGTGACGGCACGGGCGGGATCGATCGCGAACGGGTCGCCGAGCTGGTCTTCCGGCACACCGAGGTCGCGGCGCTCCACGTGGGAGAGGAGCGTCTGGTCGAGTCCCTCGTAGCGCATCCGGCAGTCGAGGTAGACGAGCACGCCGCCGGTGCTCTGCACGACGATGGTGATCGCCTGCAGGATCAGCAGCAGCATCTGCGGGGCGAGGAGGGCGAAGACATACGCGATGACGGCGCTCGGCTCGCTGGACCCGGTCGGGGCGATGACCGTCCCGAGGAACGAGGAGAACATGGCGGTCGGGATGCTGACCACCTGCATCGCCAGGCCCATGATGAGGCTGATGAGGAAGGTCACGCCGAACGCGACCCAGAACCGGCCGCGGGTCAGGCGCCACGACCGCACGAACGCCTCCCGGAAGCGGGCCCGCTCCAGCACGAGGATCGACGGGACGAGCAGCAGCTTGGTCGACAGCCAGACCGTGAGCGGGATCGCCGCCAGGGCCAGGAGCACCACGACGAGCACGACGATGCCGATCATCTCCGGGGTGCCCCCGAGACCGCCGGCGATGAGAGCGGCGATGACGGCCGCGACGATCGCGAGGCCGCCGAAGAGCGCGAGCACGGAGAGGGAGGCGAAGCCGGCGAGCCGCCAGAAGGCCGGGGCCATGCGGCGCCACAGCATCCGCAGCGTGGCCTTGACGCCGACCGTCGCGTAGCCGACCTCGGCGGCCACCACCCCCTGCATGATCGCGGTGAACGCGACGGAGGCGAGCCCGACGACGAGGCCGGCGATGAGGTTGATGGCGATCGTGCCGGCGAACACGGCCTCGAAGTCGGGGGAGGAGGGGGAGACCGTCTCCAGCCGGGAGAACGTCGAGAACAGGACGAGCCCCATCACCCCGGCGGTGGCGACGACGACGATGAGCTGGATGACGACGGCGAACCCGAACAGGACCTTCGGGTTGTGCCGCAGCGCCGCGAAGGCCTTGCCCAGCAGCATGCCGAACGTCAGCGGATGAAGGGGGATGATGCCCTTCCGGGGAGCTGGGGTCCACGTCTGGCCGCTCACGGGCCTCCCTCCGTCGTGCGCTCCCATCGTGTCATATCCGGGCACTGAGGCGCAGACCTGCGGAGGGCGGGACTCGGTGCCATAAGGTAACAGTTATGACCTCACGCATCCTTGTGGTCGACGACGACACCGCGCTCGCCGAGATGATCGGCATCGTGCTGCGCACCGAGGGATTCGAGCCGGTGTTCTGCGCGGACGGTGCGCGCGCGGTCGACGAGTGGCGCGCGCAGCGCCCCGACCTGGTGCTCCTGGACCTGATGCTCCCCGGAATGGACGGCATCGAGATCTGCACGCGCATCCGCGCCGAGTCGGGCGTGCCGATCATCATGCTGACGGCGCGCAGCGACACGGCGGACGTCGTCCGCGGCCTCGAGGTCGGCGCCGACGACTACATGGTCAAGCCGTTCAACCCGAAGGAGCTCGTGGCCCGCATCCGCACCCGGCTGCGCCCGACGCCGCAGGCCTCCAGCGAGCAGCTGCGGATCGGCGACCTCACCGTCGACGTGGACGCGCACGAGGTGCGCCGCGGGACGACCCCGATCGCCCTCACACCGCTCGAGTTCCAGCTTCTCGTGGCCCTCGCTTCCAAGCCGCAGCAGGTGTTCTCCCGCGAGATGCTCCTCGAACAGGTCTGGGGCTACCACTACAAGGCGGACACCCGGCTCGTGAACGTGCACGTGCAGCGGCTGCGGGCGAAGGTCGAGCTCGACCCGGACAACCCCAAGATCGTCATGACGGTCCGCGGCGTCGGCTACCGCGCCGGCAGCGTCACCTAGGGACCCCATGGCCGCGACGACTGCGACCACGGCCGTCGCCGTCCTCCGCGACTGGCGCGGCTGGCCGGACGTGCTGGCGGCGCTGTGGCGGCGCTCACTCCGGTTCCGCACCCTCGCGATCACCCTCGTCGCCACGTCGCTGGCGATCCTCATCACGTGCGTCACGATGGCGCTGGTCATCCAGAACGACCTCTTCGTGTCGCGGAAGAATGTGGCCCTGGAGGACGCACGCCGAGCGGTGGACCAGGCGCAGTCCCTGCTGGACGTGGCGGAGGTGGGCGATGACCCCGCCGCGCTCACCGATCTGTGGAACGGCATCCCCGACACCCTCTCGCGCACGTCGAGCGCCGACCTGCTCGCCGGCTTCAAGATCCAGGACGGCTCGGGGACGGTCCGGCTCAACGGCTTCACCGCCGGGCTCACGCCGGATCTGCTGAGCCCCGAGCTGCAGGCCAGGGTCCGCGAGTTCGACGACCGGCAGGCCTGGCAGTCCGTCGCCCTGCCCACGGAGGACGGCGGCGTCGTGCCGAGCATCGTCGTGGGGCAGCAGCTCCAGGTGCCGCAGGCCGGGACCTTCGAGATCTACTTCGCCTACGACCTCGCCGACGCCGACCAGACCCTCGTGTTCGTGCAGCGCACCCTCTGGATCGCCGGCATCGGGCTGGTGGCCATCGTCGCGGCCATCTCCTGGATCGTGCTGCGGACCGTGTCCACCCCGATCGTCCAGGCGGCCGAGACGAGTGCGCGGCTCGCGGCGGGCGATCTCGGCGTGCGGCTGGAGGTGCACGGCGAGGACGAGCTCGCGACGCTGGGGCGCTCCTTCAATGCCATGGCCGACAGCATCGAGGCGCAGATCAAGGAGCTCGGCGAGCTCTCCATGGTGCAGCAGCGCTTCGTGTCCGACGTCTCGCACGAGCTCAGGACCCCGCTGACGACGATCCGCCTCGCCGCCGACATGCTCAACGACCAGCGCGACGAGTTCGACCCCACGACCGCCCGCACCGCCGAGCTCCTGCACGCGCAGGTGCAGCGGTTCGACACGCTGCTGGCCGACCTGTTGGAGATCAGTCGGTACGACGCGGGGTCCGTGCAGCTCGAGCTGGAGGCGACGAGTCTCGCCCAACTCGCAGAGGACATCATCGAGCAGATGCGACCTCTTGCGGAAGGGCATGGCACGGAGATCCGCTTGGTGGCGCCCGGCGGCTACTCGCCGGTGGATATGGACCCGCGTCGTGTGCGGCGCGTGCTGCGGAACCTGATCGGCAACGCGATCGAGCATGGAGAAGGGCGTCCGGTCGTCGTCACGGTCGACAGCAACCAGCACGCGGTGGCCGCGGGCGTGCGCGACTTCGGGCTCGGGATGGACCCCGGAGACGCGGAACGCGTGTTCGATCGCTTCTGGCGCGCCGACCCGTCGCGGCAGCGCACCATCGGGGGTACGGGGCTCGGCCTGTCGATCGCCCTCGGCGACGCCACCCTGCACGGCGGCACCCTCGCCGTGTGGTCGGAGCTGGGGGTGGGCTCGCACTTCGTGCTGACCATTCCCCGCCACGACCGGGTGCTGGACGGCCCGAGCCCGATCTCGGTGGAGCCGCAGGAGCCCCTCACAGAACTCGGCGACGCGACGCAGCCGATCTCGATCGCCGAGACCTATTCCGATCTGCTCGACGGGAAGGACCAGTCATGAGCCCGCGCGCGAGGAGCCGATTCGTCCGTGGCGCCGCACTGGCGCTGGTCGCGCTGCTGCTTCCCGCGTGCGCCGGCCTGCCGACGAGCGGCGACGTCGCGGTCGGTCTCCAGCTGGGGGAGTCCCCGGACGACGTCGACGTGCTCCCCGTGGCTTCCGGTCCCGTCGCGGGGGCGGGCCCCGAGGAGATCGTCGAGGGGTTCCTCGAAGCCGGCATCACGACATCGGACAACTGGGCGACGGCTCGGGAGTTCCTGGCGCCTTCTCTGCAGCGCAGCTGGCGACCATCGGCGGGGGTCTCCATCGACGCTGGTCCCGAGGCCCGCACCCTCAGCTCGAACGTCCCCGACGACCAGGTGGAGGACGCTGAGGAGGCCGAGGTGCAGGTCCTCCTCGAGCTGGTCGCCAGCGTGGACGACTCCGGGGCGTACAGCGGTGCCCCCGGCGACTCGAGCGTGCCGTTCGCGCTCGCGAGGGGGGAGGACGGCGAGTGGCGGATCACCGAGGCGCCCGACGGCGTGGTGATCGACCAGAGCCGGTTCCCGAATGTGTTCGAGGGGTACTCGCTGCAGTGGTTCGACGCGCGCTGGTCCCGACTCGTCCCGGATATGCGGTGGTTCCCGCGACGCCAGAGCCCGGCGACGACCGTGACGCAGGCCCTCGTCAGCGGTACTCCGGCGGAGTGGCTCGATCCGGCCGTGCAGACGGCGTTCCCCGCCGACGTCCAACTGGCACAGGACGCGGTGCTCATCACGGGGCAGGCGGCCGAGGTGGCGCTGACCCGACCCGCGGCGAGCCTGGACGAGACCACGCTGGCCCGGATGCGCACCCAGCTGCAGGCCACGCTGAAGGCCGCGGGCGTGAACGTCACGCAGGTGCGTTTCAGCGTCGACGGCCGCGCGCTCGACGCGGGGGTCGTCGATGTCATCAGCACCCCGTCGGAGCCGGGGACGCTCGTGCTGAAGGACGGCAGGTTCGGTCGCATCGTCGGTGACGAGATCGCGTCGATCCCCGGGATCAGCGCGCAGATCCAGGCGGTCACGCAGCCGATCGAGGCGATCGACGTGGCCGCGGACGACGCGACCGCAGCGCTGCAGCTCGACGACGGCCACGTGTACCTCGCGACCGAGAACGGACGCAACGAGCTGGATGCCCGGTCCGGCCTCGTGCAGCCGTCCCTCGACCCCTACGGCTACGTGTGGTCGGTGCCCGCGTCAGCCCCGCAGGCGGTGCTCGCCGTCGGCCCCGATGTGGTCGGACACGAGGTCGCCGGCGCGTGGCCGAACGCCTCGTCCATCTCCGATCTGCGGGTCGCCGCCGACGGCGCCAGGCTCGCGGCTGTCGTCCGGGTCGGCGGCCAGCTCTGGGTGGTCGTCGCGGCGGTCGTCCGGGACGGCGCCGGTGTGCCCACAGAGCTCGGTGAGGTGCGACAGCTGCTCCAGCTCACCGAGCCGTCGACGGGGCTCGTCTGGCTGGGGCCCGATCGGCTGGCCGTGCTCACAGACTCCACGACGCCCCGTCTGATCGTGCAGCCGGTCGGCGGACCGGGCTCGGCCGAGAGTGCACCCAGCAATGCGGCGTCGATCGCCGGTGCCCGCACTCCGGCGGGTGTGCGCATCCTGGACACCTCGGGGCAGCTGTTCGCGCACGCGGGATCGGCGTGGCGGGAGGTGACGGAAGGCGTCTCCGTCCTGGCCACACGAACCGGCGAATGACCTCTCCTGCACGGAACGGCCTCGGCGCCGATCGAGTCCCGCCACAAGGGGATGGCTCTCGGGGGCACGCGCCTGACGGCAGGATCTCGACATGGGGTTCACGACACGGGTGGGCGCGCTCGCCGCGGAGACCGGGGCGCTGCTGCTCGCGGCGAGTTGTGCCGGATGCGACCGGCCCGGCATCGTGCTCTGCGACAGCTGCCGGGTCGCGCTCACCGCGAGGCCGCGCGACGTGCGGACCCCGGGCGGGTTGCGGGTCCGCGCCGCCCTCGACCTGGACGGTCCGGCCGCTTCCTGCATCCGGCGTCTGAAAGGAGCGGGGCAGACCGCGTTGGGACGACCGCTGGGCGCCGCCCTCTCCGCCGTCCTCCTCCCTGCTGTCGGACCGGGAGTCTGGGTGATCCCCGTCCCTACCTCGCGGGCAGCCTTCCGTCGGCGCGGCTACCGCGTGCCTGAGCTCCTCGTCCGGTCCGCCGGTGCGGAGCCGCAGCGCGTCCTCGCTCTCACCCGTCAGGTGCGGGACCAGCGCGAGCTGTCTGCCGTCGCGAGGGCCGACAATCTCCGGGGCGCGATGCGCGCACGCCGACGAGGGCTCGGCGCACCCGCGATCGTGGTGGACGACGTCGTGACAACGGGGGCCACGCTCGACGAGGCCAGCCGCGCCCTCGTCGCCGCCGGATTCGTCGTCGCCGGGGTCGTCGCGCTCGCCGCCACGCCGATGTCGGCCCGATCCGGATGAGGTTCATTGCAGACTCACCGGAGACACAGGGCCTCGGGCCGTGACATCGGCCGCGGGTCGGACTACGGTGGGGTGTCACAAGGCGACCACGGTCCGCCCTTGGCCGGGTGGACCGGGACAAGGAGGCAGCAATGGAAACGAGCATCGTGGGCGTCGGAGTGGGCATCACCGATCGCTTCCGCACCGTCGTCGAAGAGAAGATCGCCAAGATCCAGACACTCGCCGCCAAGGCGCAACGCCTGGACGTGAAGGTCACGCACCGGGTCTACCGCAACGGTCGGGTCCCGGACGAGACGGTCGAGTTGACGCTCGTCGGGAAGGGCCCCGTGGTCCGTGCCGAAGCGGTCGACGGCGACAAGTTCGTGGCGCTCGACCTCGCGATCGACAAGATGACCGAGCAGCTGCGCCGCGCGAAGGAGAAGCGCGTCGACGGACGACAGCATCCGCGAGGCCCGCACTTCGAGAAGGGCAGCGGTTCGCTCGAGGGCATCGACGTGCAGCCCGCCTCAGCCGAGGTGCTGCACGCCGTGGCGACGGGGAGCATCCCCGTGCAGAGCGAGGAGGAGGAGGACTACTCCCCGGTCGTCATCCGCACGAAGAGCTTCGAGGCGGAGTGGATGACGGTGGAGGAGGCCGTCGACCGGATGGAGCTCGTCGGGCACGACTTCTTCCTCTTCGTCGATGCGCGCACCGACCACCCGAGCGTGGTCTACCGCCGCAAGGGCTGGGACTACGGTGTCATCGCTCTCAGCACGCAGGCTCC